>JANYER010000223.1 GCA_025359825.1 Granulicella sp. | reverse complement strand
CTTGACGGTCTCTTCGCTGATGGTGAACTGTTTGGCGATGTCTTTGTTGCTGCAGCCTTCGACGATGCAGGTGACGACTTCGAGCTCACGCGGGGTGAGGCCGTAAGTCTTGCGCTCGGGGACAGCGGCGGCCTTCTCCATAAGTTCGCGGAGGGCGCGGAGGAGGTTGACGACGCGTTCGCCACCGATCCAGTAATCGCCGGAGAGAACGGCGCGGAGGGCGTGGCTAAGGTCGCCGGCGACGGAGTCCTTGAGCAGGATGCCGCGTGCGCCGATCTGCAGCGCTTCGATGATCTGCTGGGTGGAGATGGTGCCTGTGAGCAGGATGATCTTCACGCGCGGGGAGCGGTTCATGATGGCGCGCATGGCTTCAAGCCCAGGCAGGCGCGGCATGAGGAGATCGAGCAGGAGGATGTCCGGCTCGAGCTCGAGCGTCTGGGTGATGGCGACGTCGCCGTCTTCAGCCTCGCCAACGACCTCGAAGCCGGGCTCGTTCATGAGCATGTTCTTGACGCCGAAGCGGACGACTGGATGGTCGTCGGCGACGACGATGCGGATTGGGGCGAGACCGACAGCTGCTTCGGTAGATTTTTTGACCACTTGATTCATACGTGAGTGCTCCTGAAACCCTTGGAGTTGCGCTACGTGGTGGGCCCATGTTGTTCGACCAGAATACGACGCAGGCGAGCACATGCCAGCAGCATTTCGTGGAGTGAAGCTACATGATTAGCAGGGGCGAGGCCGGTCTGCTCGGCGGTGGCGGCCAGATGATGGAGTTCGAGAGCCCCCACCATGCTGCAACTGCCCTTGATGGCGTGGGCTTCGCTGCGGTAGGTGGCGTCGTCGGCGAGGGAGGCAGCCTGGCGCATATACTCGATGCGCTTCTCGGAGTCGTCGAGGCAGAGGGTGTAGAGCTGTTGCAACTGGGCCGCGGGCATGGAGTTGGAGAACTGGGCGTAGATCCTTGGGTCGAGGATGCTGGTGGTGTTCTCTGGTGCCGCGGGTGCTGATGTCGCGGGCGCTGTGTGGGAGAGGACTGAGGCCAACTGTTGCATAGTGAAGGGTTTCAACAGGAAGGCGTTGTAGGCAGAAGTGGGGTCTTCAGTTGGTTGGCTGCCGCTCATCGCCACTAGAACGGTCGCGGGCGTGCTGTATTGCCGAAGCAGGCGGCCCAGGACAAGGCCGGAGGTGCCGGGCATCTGCCAATCCGTGAGGACCGCGCTGGGTATGGGCTGGTGGTGCTGGAGGTGGTGGAGGGCTGCCTCGCCGGAGTCGGCGAGGTCGACGTGGTGGCCAAGGGAGGCGATCTGCAGGGCGAGGACTTCGCGGCTGAGTTCGTCGTCGTCGATCAGGAGGAGGCGAATTGGGGTGATGGCGTTCGGCATGGGATGGAGGCCCGGGAAAAGGGTATCACTGCGATTCGATTCGGCAAGATTTTGCGGGGGGATTAGCGATAGAGTAGTTGGCATGGACGACAGCCACGAAGAGCAGCGGCAGCGAGATGCGGGGCAGGGTAGAAGCGAGGATCTGGCGGGATTGATGGCGCGGGTTTCTGCGCTGGAGCAGCAGATTGCCAGCTTGAGTGCGCGTGTTTTGCCGGAGGCTGCTGGGACCATAGGCACTGCGCCTATGCCGGTTGAGGCAGTGGATGTGTCGGCTGCCGCTGTTGTTGTGGCACCACCTCCACCACCACCACCGCTGCTTACGTTTGCTGCGGCGGTTGCCGAGCGGCCGCGAGAGTCGCTGGAGAACCGGCTGGGGTCGCAGGTGTTTAGCCGTGTCGGAATTTTAGTGGTGCTGATTGGAGCAGCGCTGTTTCTGAAGCTGGCCATCGACAACCAGTGGATCAGTCCGGCGGGCCGCGTGATCGCTGGGTTGATAGCCGGGGCTGGGCTGGTGGTGTGGTCAGAGCGGTTTCGACGCAAAGGGTTCAACGCATTTTCTTACACGCTGAAGGCCGTCGGGAGCGGTGTGCTGTACCTAACGCTATGGGCGGCGTTCCAGCTCTTCCATCTGCTGTCTGCTGAAGTGGCGCTGGTGGCAATGCTGCTGGTGACGGCGTGGAACGCGTATATGGCGTGGGCGCAGAATGCGCAGGTGCTGGCAGCGTACGCGCTGGTCGGGGGGTGTGCGACCCCGCTGCTGCTGGCGAATGGCGGAAACCACGAGAGCTTTCTATTTACATACCTGCTTGCGATTGATGTGGCTACGATTGTGCTGGTGCGGCTGCGGCCCTGGCCGAAGCTGTTGCTGGGGGTCTTTCCGGCTACGGTGGCGTACTCTGTCGGTTGGTATGCCCAGTATTATTCGGCGGAGCAGTTCAACCTTACGGCGATTTATATTGCGCTGTTCTTCGTGGCATTTGCGAGTGTGCCACTGCTTCGGTTGCGCGGCACTGTAGGCGATGGGACGGAGCCGGGGTTGGGACGCCGGCAGGGAAGCGTGCTGACGGACGTGCTACTGCCGTTGGCGAATGCAGCGTTTGGGGCGCTGGCGTTTTACTCGGTGTTGCAGGACTCGGGACTGCATTCGGCACTACCCTGGATGGTGCTGCTGTTTGCTGCGGCGTATCTGGGCTGGATGCGTCTGCCGCAGAGTGCAGCTGCGTCGGCGGTGCATCTGTCGCTGGCGATTGTGTTTGTGACGATTGCGGTGCCGCTGAAGGCGAGCGGCCACTGGATCACGGTGTCGTGGCTGGTGGAAGGGGCGGTGCTGCTGTGGGTTGCGGCGCGTCTGGCGGCGGCAGGGCCAGTGCAGGACGATTCTCCGGCCGAGGCCTACAAGGTGTTACGGATGCTGTCGATCGGCGCGCTAATCCTGGGGTTTGGCGGAGTGATGTTCCAGGTGTATGGGTATCACTATGTTGAAGATGCTTTTCTGAATCGGCACTTCGCGACCGCGCTGGTAGGGATTGCCGCTTTCTCCGTGGCGGCCTGGGTGGCGCTGCGAGCGCAGAAGAGCGCGGAAGCAACTTTGGGCCAGCGGTATGTGGGTGAACAACATCTTTGGTTACAAATTGCGGGGGCCTCGATTGTCGCCATCAACGTGATCGCGGCGCTGGCGACGGTGCAGGAGATTGCGGCGTTATGGAATGCGAGCCATCGGACGGGGAACGTTGAGGCCGACCTACAACAGGCGCTGGCGATCTCGGCCTTTTTGATGGTGTATGGAGCGGTGTTGTTGGCGATTGGATTTTGGAAGCGGACTGCATTTGTTCGCTGGCAGGCGTTGCTACTGATTGTCTTTACGATCGGTAAGACGTTTGTATATGACATGCGTAACCTGAGCCAGGGGTACCGGGTGGCGAGCTTTATGGCGCTGGGAGCTCTCTTGCTGGCAGTAAGCTTTGCATACCAGAATGACTGGCTGGCATTGAAGGAGAAGCCGGTGGATGCAGCTGCGCCGCAGGATGTGAAGCAGGAGGAGGCGTTATGAAGTCCGCTCTCCTGTTGCTGTTTGCGCTGTGGCAGCAATCTGCTGCGCCGGGGCCGAAACCTGAGCCGCAGTACTTTCGATTTCATCGCAGCGTGCTAAATGTGCAGGGCAGAGGAGAGGTCTGCACGGTTCTGGCACCCGATATCTTTCCGAATGCTGCGCCTTCGTTGAAGGACCTGCGGCTCTATCAGGATGGGCGAGAGGTTCCTTACGCCATCACATTGAGCCAGGCGGAGCAGCCGGACAGCGATCCCGCAAAGGTGCTCAATCTGGGGATGCGTGGAGACGCTGTGGTGTTCGATCTGGAGATGCCGGGGCGGTCCTACACGGACGTAGTGCTGGATCTGGCGGGCAAGGATTACCTGGCGACGGCGACTGTAACCGGGATGCAGGAGTCGAACGGTGCGGCCACCAAACTGGGAGAGTACACGCTGTTTGAGCTGAGTTCGCAGCACCTCTCCCACAACACCACGCTGCACCTGCAGGAGTCGAGCTTCCGGGTGCTGCACGTTGCGATTGCGACTACTGCCGCGCCGGGCGCGGGGGCGTTTGTTGCGACACCGCAGATGGTGACGGGCGCGACGGTGCCCCCCAGCCGCGAGGCGCAGACGCTGTACAACGCGGCGTTGACGATCCATGACATTCAACAGAAAGGGCGGCGCACGGTGGGGACGATTGCGTTGCCGGTGCGGCTGCCGATTGAGCGTGTGACGTTTGTACTTGCGCCTACGTACAAGGGCAACTTCAGCCGCGACGTTCATCTGTCTGCTCTGGCGGCAGGTGAGCCGGCGACGGAGACTGCGAGCGGCACAATCCAGCGGGTGCACCTGACTGAGGCGGGACGGGAGATTCGGCAGCAGCAACTCAGTGTGCCCGCAGTGCTGGGCTCGAATCTGCAGGAGAGCGCGAAGCTGGAGGTGGCGATCGACAATGGGGACGATGTTCCGCTGCCAATTACTGCGATCTTGCTGGAGATGCGTCAGCGCGAACTGTGCTTCGATGCGTCGACGGCGACCAAGCCAGAACTGTTCTATGGCGATCCGGCACTGCCCACACCGCAGTATGATTTTGCGCGGCTGTTTGCGCCGACGGCTCACATGGTGCAGGCACAATTCGGACCGGAAGAACGAAACGCAGAGCACAAGGAGCGGCCGGATACACGCTCGATGACAGAGCGGCATCCGGACCTGATCTGGGTGGCTTTGCTGGTAGTGGTGTGCGTGCTTGCGGTAGTGGCGTTGCGGTCTTCGAAGTCGCTGCCCCGCTAGAGTTTCCTAACGGATGGCAGCGTCGACTTCGCTCATCCAGGTGGGAGACTTCAGGATTTCGCGTGGTTTGGAGCCGTCTGCGGGACCGACCAGGCCGTCGTTGTACATCATGTCGATGAGGTGAGCTGCGCGTCCGTAGCCGACACGTAGACGGCGTTGCAGCAACGAAGTGCTGGCCTTGCCGAACTCGAAGACCAGGCGGACGGCATCGTCGTACATGGGGTCGTCATCGTTGCCTTCGGATGCACCTTCGCCCTCCTTGCCGTTCTCGTCCTTCGGTCCTTCCAGGAAGCCGTGGACGTACTCGGCTTCACCTTGCGCCTTCCAGAATGCGGTGACGGCGGAGATTTCTTTTTCCGTTACGAATGGTGCGTGGACACGCTGAACCCGGCTGGTGCCGGGTGGAAGATAGAGCATGTCGCCGCGACCGAGTAGAGACTCGGCACCGTTGGAGTCGATGATGGTGCGGGAGTCAACCTTCGTAGCGAGGCGGAAGCTCATACGAGTGGGAACGTTGGCCTTGATGAGACCTGTGATGACGTCCACTGAAGGACGTTGCGTGGCGAGCACGAGGTGAATGCCAACGGCGCGTGCCATCTGGGCGAGACGGGTGATGGACTCTTCGACGTTGGAGCGGTCGAGCATCATCAGATCGGCGAGCTCGTCGATGATGATGATGATGTAGGGTAACGGCTCCTGGTTCTGATCTTCGAAGAGGTATTCGCTGCCGTGATCGAAGAGTTTATTGAACTGATCGATGTTGCGGACATGATTGGCGGCGAGCAGCTTGAGGCGTCGCTCCATTTCGCGGACGGCGTTGCGCAGCGCGTTGGCGGCGAGTTTGGCCTCGGTGATGATGGGGGTGAAGAGGTGGGGGATGCCCTCGTACATGCCGAGCTCGACGCGCTTGGGGTCGACGAGGATCATGCGGACCTGTTCCGGCGTGGACTTGAAGAGGACGCTCATGATCATAGCGTTGATGGCGACAGATTTACCTGAGCCGGTAGAGCCAGCGATGAGGACGTGCGGCATGGCGGCGAGATCGGCGGTGACGATGCGACCGTTGATATCTTTGCCGAGGGCGATAGCAAGGCGTGATTTGGACTGGGCAAAGCTCTCACACTCGACTACGTCGCGAAGCCAGATGGTCTCGCGTTCAGCGTTGGGGACCTGGATGCCTACGGTGCTCTTGCCGGCCATGCGCTCGATGAGGATGGATTCGGCGGCCATGGCGAGGCAGAGGTCGTCGGCGAGGCCGGTGATGCGGGCGACCTTGACGCCGGCGTCGGGCTTGAACTCGAAGGTGGTGACGACGGGGCCGGGGTTGATGTGGGTGACTTGGCCATCGACGTCGAACTCGGCACATTTTTCTACGAGAATGCGGGCTTCTTCACGCAGTGCGTCTTCGCGGACGACTGTCTGCTCTTCGCTGCGGTAGAGCAGCGAGGACGGAGGCAACTTGTAGCCGCGGATGCTCTTCGGGACGATGGTGACGGGTTTGATGTCGGCATCGGCGCGACGGCCGAAGGAGATGGCGTCCTCCGGCGTAGCGGCTGGCGGTGGTACGAAGGCGGCTGCGCGGGGCGGCTCGACGACGGGGTTCTTCGGTGCGCGGATGGGGGTGGGTACTCGTGTGGGACGCGGCTCGGCCATGATGTCACCGAAGTCCAGCGCGGGAGCGGCGGCGAAGTTAGAGGCGTCGTCGATGGCGTTGATGGGAGCGGCAGCGCGGGCGAGTGCGTCTGCGAAGGGCGCTGCCGCGGCTGTTGCGATGCCGTAGGCGGTGACCGGCGGGGCATCGACGTGAGTGCGAGGCATAGCCTGCCACATGGAGCCCTGTGGGGTGGGTGCTTCAGCGGCCTCAGGTGTGATGCTAAGAGGTTCTACGCGCTTGCGACGGCTGAGCCAGCCGAAGAGGCTGCGGAGCAGAGATTCGCTCTCGGGCGCTTCAGCGGCCATCGCTTCCGCGGCTGCGAGTTCGCGGGCGATGCGGGACTTCTCTTCCATCTGCTCGCGCTTGCTGTGGAACTCGGCTTGCTGCTGAGCGTTCTGGTACTGCGAGTCCTGCTGGGAGTTGAAGCGCTCATCCTGCTTCAGTAGCTTGGCGTTGGCGCGGCGGTTGCGGAAGTTAGTCCAGCGCTCCCAGATGGAGTGGAGGAAGCCGAAGCGGACGGCAGCCCACTCGCCAGCGGTGTTGAAGGTAAAGGTGGTGGCGAGGTAGAGAGAGAGCGTGACCATCAGGCCAAGCACGATGCTGGCACCGGGGACGTTGAGCAGGTGGACCATGGTGTCCGCGAGCAGACGACCGGTGGTGCCGGCGACGGGGAGTGCGTGCCGCCAGAGGAGGTGACCGGGTAGCAGAGCGATGGCAGCAGGGGCGAAGACGATCCAGAGGCTGAGGCCGATGAGCTTAGCCTGGGGCGATCCAGCGGGGCGCGAGCGCATCCAGCACAGGCCAAGGCGGCCGGCGACCAGTGGGAGGAAGAAGGCTGCGACGCCAATCATCTGGAGGATGGAGTCGGAGAGGTACGCGCCGATCATGCCGGTCCAGTTGTGTGCGGGGCGGCCTGTGGCGTAGCCGCCAACGGTGCTGAAGGAGGGGTCGGTGGGGGTGTAGGTGGCGAGGGCAAGCAACAGCAGCCCGGCCGCCACGAGTACGGTTAGGCCAAGGACTTCATTCAGACGCCGGTTGCGCGTGGGGGTGGTAACGAGGCGAAGACTCTTCATGGGGACGGTGCCTTCCTGGGGGTGCGCGCGGCCTCACCCGTCTCTGGAGGCCCGTGCTTCGACCGGGACCTGCAAGAAAATCGGGACGATGCAGACAAGGCCGTGAACCACCAGAGCAATTCCGATTATCCCAGAGCATCCTTTGCAAAAGGACGGGGCGCGCATTGGGGTATCTGGATGCAAACCCACAGCGCATCTGTGCATCTATATTTCAGTACGTGCAGGCTAATACTTGCCGCCGGTTATTTTTCCGACGGACCTTATGATTCAAACGGCTGGCAGGGGTGCGGGATTTTCGCAATTTCTTCTGCTTGTCGCCGGTGAAGGAGAATTGCGCCCAGCCGGCGGACCCTGCCTCAGCCGTCCTTTTCATCCATGACTTTTTATTCACCTAACTCCCTAAAGAATTCGAGGTTCACAATGTCGACCGATACAGGTAAGCAGCACGAGATGGAACGGGTTTTGAAGTCTCTGATTAACACACTGCAGGACAGCCAGAAGGGTTTTGCCGATTTAGGCGAACATCTCAAGGACGCCCATCTGAAGGAGTATTTTCTTGCCGAATCATTGAAGCGCGCCAGCTTCCGTGGCGACCTTGAGGCCGAACTGCATCGTGCCGGCGTGCATGATGTGAAGGAGACAGGCACTGCTGCAGCGACTGTACATCGTGTCTGGGCAGACTTGAAGGCCAAGCTGGGTGGAGACGATCACTCCATGCTGGAGACTGCGGAGCAGGGTGAGGATGTCGCGAAGAAGGCTTACGCGGACGCCCTGCAGCAGGAACTTCCGCTG
>JANYER010000025.1 GCA_025359825.1 Granulicella sp. | reverse complement strand
CGACAGGATTGTGGGGATTATTACGCCGCAGAATCTAGCGCAGTCCATGACGATGCTGAACCAGAAACGCCGGATGCGGGAGCGGGACGCGGCGGCGGAAAAAGACCGGGACGATGAGCGCTGACAACGGGGATGAATTCGTTGACGATGCGCAGGTAGAGGCGGCTGACCTGAGTGGGGTTTCGGGGCAGATGCTGGTGGCTTCGGGGAAGATATTGGCGCCGGGGCTGTACCTGGTGGCTACTCCGATTGGGAATCTTGAGGACATTACGCTGCGGGCGTTGCGAGTGCTGCGGCAGGTAGATCGGATTGCTTGCGAGGACACGCGGCAGACGCAGAAGCTGTTGAACCACTTCGGCATCCAGACGCCGACGGTGAGCTACCACATGCATAACGAAGGCTCGCGGAGTGAGGAGCTCGTAGTTGCGTTGAAGGCTGGTGGCCGCATTGCAGTCGTGAGTGATGCGGGTACTCCGGGGATCGCGGATCCAGGGGGACAGATTGCAGCGGCGGCAATTGCTGCGGGTATCGCGGTGTATCCGGTGCCGGGTGCGAATGCGGCGCTGAGTGGGTTGATTGCGAGTGGATTGCCGACGGAGGAGTTTACGTTTCGAGGCTTTCTGCCGGCGAAGGGTGGCGCTCGGAAGACGGTGTTGGAAGGGCTGGCGCGGGGCGGTGAGGTACAGGTCTTCTATGAGGCTCCGCATAGGATTCTGGATACGCTGGCGGATGTGGAGGCGGTGTTTGGAGCGGCGCAGTGGGTGGTGGTGGCGCGTGAACTGACCAAGCTGCATGAGGAGTTTCTGCGGGGGCCGGTGGCGGAGGTGCGGAAGACGCTGGAGGGTAGGACGGTTCGGGGCGAGATGGTGCTACTACTGGCTCCGGCGGCGGGTGAGAGTGTGGCTGCTAGGGCGAAAGGCAGCGTGGCGGCGGAGGTTGCGGCGTTGATGGCAGCAGAGGGGCTGGCGGAGAAGGACGCTCTGAAGCGGGTGGCGCGGGAGCGCCGGATGGGCAAGAGTGAGGCGTACCGGGAGTTGCAGCGGGGGCAGGGACGCTTGAAGTAAGGCTGCATTAGACTTGTGGCTTCTAACGATTTTATTTTTGGGGTGGGTATGCGCGCTGGGCTTTCAGGGCTGATGGTGGTGTGTCTGGCGGTCGGCTGGATGGGTGAAGCGGCGCGGGCACAGGAGTTTGTGACGGTGCGGGAGCAGGTGGTGTCGACTGCTCCAGAGAGCGCGCAGCAGATCGCGGCGGAGAAGCTGTTGTTTGCGGCGTATGAGTTTCGTGCGGGGAGTGGAGTGACGGTGCCGTATCGGCTGCTGGCTCCGGAGAAGGCGAGCTCAGCGAAGGTGCCGCTGGTGGTGATGCTGCATGGGTCGGGGTCGATTGGGGTGGACAACCGCTCGCAGATGGACTGGCTGGCGGCGGGGTGGGCCTCGGAGGGGATGCGGCAGCGGTATCCGGCGTACGTGGTGGCTCCGCAGTTTGCGGGGCGGAGTGCGGTGTATGCGGAGTCGAAGGAAGATGGTGCGCTGGCGGCGGAGGCGGGTGCTCCGCTGGGTGCGGTGCTGGAGCTGATCGATGCGCTGATGAAACAGTATCCGATCGACAGGGCGAGGATTTATCTGGTGGGTTTTTCGATGGGGGCTTCGACGGGGTGGCAGGCGATGCTGGCGAGGCCGAAGTTTTTTGCGGGGGCGATGCTGCTGTCGGGGGTGCCACCGAAGCGGAGTTTGGCGGCTCAGTTGGCGGGGACGCCGGTGCTGATGGCGCATGGGAATGTGGACGCGGAGAATCCGTTTGCAGCGGACAGGATGATGTTTGCGGCTTTGCAGGCGGTGCCGGGGAGTAAGGTGCGGTTTCGCGAGTATGACTACCTGGGGCATGTGAAGCCGGCAGATGTATTGTCGGTTGGGCCAGAGGGGGATTGGTGGCGGCGGTGGTTGTTCTCGCTGCGGCTGGAATCGGCAATACAGCGGCGCTAGGATTGCGGCGCATCGGGTAGTCTTCTGACGAGAGGGTGTGCGATGAATTTCAGGTTTGCTTTGTGTGCGGCTGTTTTGGCGGGTGGGTTGGCTGGAGTGTGTATGGGGCAGGCGAAATCTGCGGTGTCGAAGCCGGAGATCGCGGCTACTGCGGAGAAGAATGGGCGGTTTGCGGAGCCGAAGTTCACCCGGATGTATGTGTTCGGGGACAGCTACTCGGATATCGGTGAAGGATATCTGGATGGCAATGGGCCGACGGCGGTGGCGTATCTGGCGGACTGGCTGGGGTTCAAGCTATGGCCCTCGAACACGGCGGATGTGAAGGGCAAGAGCCTGGACTATGCGGTGAGTGGTGCGAGGTCCGGCAGTGGCGAGGGGCGCAGGATGCAGGCGGCTCTACTGGGGTATGGGATGCAGAACCAGGTGGCAGACTTTGCGGCGAAGGTGAAGTCGAAGGAGATTGGGTTCGATCCGGCGACGACGCTGTTTGTGCTGGCGGGTGGGTTGAACGATAGCAGTCTGCCAGCGGGGTCGACGGCGGCGAATGAGAAGGACGAGATTCGCACGCTGTATGC
>JANYER010000165.1 GCA_025359825.1 Granulicella sp. | reverse complement strand
GTCTCCAACCCCGCCAGCGTCTCCACCATCAACCGCGCACCCACCGGAGCCAGCGTGCCGTACACATCCACCGCCGTCTCCTCCATCCCGATCGGCACCACGTGTGCCAGCAGCATATCGCCCGTATCCAGACCCGCATCGATCCGCATCGTCGTCACACCCGTCACCACTTCACCGCTCGCTACCGCCCATTGAATCGGCGCCGCTCCACGATACTTCGGCAACAAACTCCCATGCAGATTGATATTTCCATGCGGCGGCAGGTCCAGCATCCACTGCGGAACGATCCGCCCATACGCCACCACCAGGATCACATCCGGAGCAATCCCTTCCAGCAGCCCCCGAAACTCCACATTATTCTTGATCTTCTCCGGCTGCGCCAGAGGCAACCCCAGCCGCACCGCCGCAGACTTCACCGCCGGAGCCACTAACCCCATCCCCCGTCCCGCCGCGCGGTCCGGCTGCGTCACCACCAGCGCAACCTCATGCCCCGCCGCAACTACTGCATCGAGAGTTGGAACAGCAAACTCAGGCGTCCCACAAAAAATAATCTTCATAGCTAATCTTCCCCCCGAGCAACGCGAGGACCGCAGCTACCCTCCCAACACGAAAAGGTAAACACGTCACGAAGTGACCGCCCCACGTGCAGTGGGCCCGGCCGGCAGGCCATCACCATTCGCCGTTCTTGATTAACTTCTTCATCCTGCGCAACACCAGGTCCCGCTTCAACCGGCTCAGCCGATCAATAAACAGAATCCCATCCAGATGATCGATCTCATGCTGAATCGCCCGCGACAGCAGCTCTTCCCCTTCAAGCTCGAACCACGCCCCACTCGCATCCTGCGCTCGAACCTTCACCCACTCCGCCCGCGCAACCTTCTCACGAATCTCCGGCAGGCTCAGGCAGCCTTCTTCCTCCACCTGCTTGCCCTGACGATCGATAATTTCTGGATTGATCAGGACGTACTTCTCTTTCGGATTATTCTTGAAGCTCACATCAATCACGCAGATCCGTTTGGAGATCGCAATCTGCGGAGCCGCCAACCCAATCCCCTGCGCCGCGTACATGCTGTCGAACATCTCGTCCACCAACTGCTTCAACGCAGCGTCGAACACCGTCACCGGCTCACCCACCTGCGCCAGAACCGGCTCCGGCCACTTCACCACTTCATGAATCTTCAAACCACTCGTCTTAGCCAATACACCACTCCAAAAACTGCCCACAATCAACTACTCACTACCCACTAACAACTAACCACTGCACTTCAATACTTCCGAATCTGCTCACAATATCCAGCAAAGTTCCGCTCCATCTCACGCAGCGAATCCCCGCCAAACTTCTCAATCACCAGCCGGGCCACAGCCAGCGCAACCATCGCCTCTGCCGCCACACCTGCTGCCGGAACCACACACACATCGCTGCGTTCATACGCAGCCTTCACCGCCTCACGATTGCCATCCGCATCCGCAGCAAACTTCACCGAACCCAGCGGTCGGCGCAACGTCGAAATCGGCTTCAGATACCCGCGTATAACCACATCTTCGCCGTTCGAGATTCCACCCTCAATCCCGCCAGCATTATTCTTCTCGCGCGAAAACTTGGTAAACGCCTCTTCGCTGCCCTCATACCCAATCGCATCATGCACGGTCGAACCCAGCGACTCCGCCGCCGTCACACCCCGTCCAATCTCCACCGCCTTCACCGCCTGCAAACTCATCACCGCCTGCGCCAGCAAACCATCCAGCCGCTCATCCCAGTTCGCATGAGTTCCCACACCGGGAGGCAGCCCGTGCACCACTACCTCAAACACACCGCCAATCGTGTCGCCGGTACGCAACACGGCATCCACCTCAGCCTTCATCGCAGCTTCGCTGGCAGCGTCCACGCAGTTCAGCAACACCGTCTCTTTGGCCGAGAGCGCCGCAATCTCCGCCCACTCCGCCGGCCGCTGCAGCTCCGCCTTCCCCACCCGAATCACATGACTTGCCACTTCAACTCCCAGCGCGCGCAGCAACAGCTTCGCCAGCGCACCCGCAGCCACACGAGCAGCGCTCTCCCGGGCACTCGCCCGCTCCAGCACATACCGGGCATCCGGAAAGTCGTACTTCAACGAACCCGCCAGGTCCGCATGTCCCGGCCGCGGCGAAGCCACCGCCTTATGCTTCTCCGGGTCGCCCGTCTCCACCGGCAGAATCTCGCCCCAGTTCTTCCAGTCATTGTTCGCCAGCGTCATCGCAATCGGCGAACCGATCGTCTTGCCATGCCGCACGCCGCTCAGAATATGCGCCGCATCCCGCTCAATCCGCATCCGGCCGCCGCGTCCATATCCCTGCTGCCGCCGCCAAAGCTCATGCCCAATAAAATCCTGGTCTACCGGCACACCCGCTGGCATCCCGCTTACCATCGCCACCAGGCTCTCCCCGTGGCTCTCTCCCGCAGTCGAAAAACGAAGCATTGCACTCTCTTTTGGCCGGCGAAATCAAACTCAAACCAGCTCTTAGTTCAAACTTAGATTGTATCAACCACCCGTCTCCCTTTCCCCTCCACAAATCCGTCATCCTGAGCGAAGTCGAAGGACCCCGAAACAGCCAATCTTGCCCCTACTACTCAAACCATTCAACCTTGAAGCTCTTGCTCTTGTCTTTTGCTCTTGTCTTTTGCTCTTGTCTTTTTGCTCTTGTCTTTTTGCTCTTGTCTTTGTCCTTTTGTTTGTCATCCCGTAGGGATCTGCTTCTGTACTTGTCGTTCCCTTTCCCGCTGCACCATCTCTAGGTCCCCACCGCGTCAATGGGGTTACCTCGAAGAGTGCGGGTGCCCCATATCTCGAATTTTGAGATGGGCATCGTGCGAAGCACAACCGCTGTCCCCTCCACCTCCCAAAATTCGTCATCTCGATCTGAGCTCCGGACCGCTTCGTATTTCGTCGAATCGAGCGGACTAGTCCGCACCTTGGTACCCCCATTTTGCAGTTACAAAACTATTTTTCGCGAAACACTCAGCAAAATTGCATGTCAACCCTCAAGAAAACGACCGCCACCCATAAACCCAATCCCTACCAGCACTTAGCCCTTAAAAATAAATGAGTCTTTAGTTATGGTGCACTCGCTACAATAGAACTAGACAAACAAAAAGCCCCGGCCATCCGGGGCTTTTTCCATGAAAGTACCAATAAGTCATTTGTTTGGAATATTTTACCTCTAACCCCTTTGTTTGGAATATTTTGGCGAGATACCCTACCGCTAAACCAAAGCAAACAAAGGAGATCCCAACATAGCCCCCCCCCGGGGGGGTAGAGGCTACGGCAGCTTCAAATACGCCTGCGAGTCCAGCACCTGCCGCTCCAGGCTGCGCACCCAGTCGGTCATCTCGCCGGGGCTCTTGCCATTGGCCTCAGCCTTGGCAAACTCGTTCCGCATCGCCTGCATCTTGGCCTCCAGATCGTCCAGTACGTTCAGCAGCACCGCCTCGGGAGTCATCGGCAGCTTCGGCGAACCGAACTCATACTTGCCATGGTGGCTCAGGATCATGTGCTCTACCAGCACCCGCAGTTTCACCGGAAAGGGCTCCAGCTCCTTCACCTTTTCCAGCAGCATGCCCTGCGCGATGGAGATGTGCCCGATCATCTGGCCCTCCAGCGTGTAGCTGAACGAGTTCTTCCAGCTCAGCTCCCGCACCTTGCCGATGTCATGCAGAATCGCACCTGTCACCAGCAGCTCCGCATCCACCTCCGGGTAGAAAGGCGCAGTCGCCCGGCACACGCGCACCAGCGTCAACACATGCTCCAGCAACCCGCCCAGCCACGCATGGTGCAGTACCTTCGCCGCGGGAGCCACCTTGTACGCTTCACCAATCGCAGTATCATCGAGGAACGCAAACACCAGCCGCTTCAGATCTTCATTCACGAACGCCGCAACATAGCCCCGCAGCTCCGCCCACATCTCCTCGACGTCAAACTGGGTGGCCGGCATAAAATCCGCCGCATCCACCTCACTCTCCGCCGCCGGACGCATCTTCGTCAGCGTGATCTGGAACTTGCCCTGGTACTTCGAAACCTGGCCTTGCACCTTGACGTAGCAGCCCTCGGTACACTGCGTCATGGCTTCACCAATGTCGTCCCACATCTTCGCTTCCACGCTGCCGGTCTTGTCCGCCAGCACCAGCGAAAGATACTGGCCACCCTGTTTTTTGTCTCGCACCTGCAAGGTCGACAACGCAAAATGCGAAGTCACCACCTTGTTCTCGAACTTCGCCGCATCCGCTATATAAAAGTCTTTCATCGCAACCAGAATACCTCGCCTCACCAAGAAAAACGCGAGAGCCGAAGCCCTCGCGTCTTGAAACATTGCCAACCAGTATCTAGTTCTGAGGCGGGCTTGGAGGAACAGGAGTTGCCTGCGGAGAAGTACCCGGAGCAGGAGCAGTCACTGGAGCCAAAGTCGTTCCATCCGAGCTGGGAGCATCCGGCTTCGGAGTCCGGTACGGCGTAGCCTCCGGCAACGGAGCAGGAGGCTCCTTCGGCTTCTGCTGTAGCCGTTCCTTCGGAGCACCAGCAACCTTCTCCTTCTTTTTCTTCTTCACCGTATCGCCGTTCAAACCCAACGGAGCAGCTTGTGTCTTCTCCGTTGCCTTCTCCTCGGTGCTCGCAGCAACGGGAGTCGCCAGCGCCTTCTCCTTAGCCTTGACGTCCTTCGCCGCAGCCTTGGTGGCAGCCTCGGTCTTGGCACGCGAGCTGTAACGAGTCTTACCGTTATTCACGACCTTGGGAGCCAGCGGGTCTTCGTCCGTAACCGCGTTCGACGAGAATTGGGTCGTAGTGCTCTCGACCGGTGCAATCGCAGCTCCCGGTGCTGCCGATCCACCCACGTCTCCGCGCCCAAGTCCCTTGTCCACCAGCGCGTCCTGCGGAGCAGCCGGAAGCGAGTTGCGCGGAGCCTGTCCGAAGCGGACCTTCTCGCGCCGCAGCGTCTTCTCCTTCACCGCAACCACATTGCCCTTGCTGGACGTCTTGACCGCCCTGGTCTTGACCGCCTTACCGGTCGCAGCCGCGGGAGCTGGAGTGGTCGGCGTAGCTGCAGTTGCAGTCTCAGTAGCAGGAGCCAAAGCGTCCGCAGGAGCGATAGGAGTTACAGGCGTGGCGGCCACAGGAGCTTTGGCTTCCGCCGCCGCCTCTTTCTTAGCCTCAGAGAAGCGCCCACCGCGATCGAACCGCTGCTTCTCCTGCACCTTCTTCTTCTTCACCACCGGAGGAGTGTAGGCCGTAAACACCGGCTTGGTCTGCTTGGAGCTGGCACCGCTATCTACAAACCCCGGCTTGATGTCGATGTACTCGCTCTCCCGCAGATGGGTGAGGAATACACGAAGCGCTGGCTGTAGCGCAGCCATGTACATGCCTTCCTGAATCTGAGGTTCAACGTCCTTCAGGGCGGCAGCGCCGGCATCCTGATGCTCCGTCACCTTCAGAATCACGAAACCCTGACGTGTACGAATCGGAGCGGTCGACTGCCCTGCCTTCAGCACGAAGGTCTTGTCTTCCAGAACCTTGGCTAGCGCGCCGCGTTTGAACAGGCCGAGATCGCCACCCTGGGTCGCCGTCGGGCCACCCGAGTAGGTCTTCGCCAGGTCGTCAAACTTGCCACCTGCCTGCACCTTGGCGGCAACATCGGCGGCCTTCGCCTGCGCCTGCGCAACCGCATCATCCTTGGCGTCGGCAGCCGTCGGAATCAGGATCTCGCTCAACCGAATCTGCTCCGGCTGCTCGAACTCCTGCTTGTGCGCCTCGTAGTACGCCTGCTCCTGCGCCTGAGTCATCTGCGAGCCAAGCCGGCGGCCAACCTCGTCCCGAACCACCTGCTGGGTCAGAATGCCGTTCTTGATATTCGATTTGAAGTCTTCAAAAGACACACCCTGCGAACGGGCTGCGGCCTCCAATGCTTCCATGGAGTCCAGCTTGTTCTGCTTGCGGATCTCGTCCAGCCGGCGAATCACCTCGGCGTCTGCGTTGAGCCCCAGCTCCTTCGCGCGCGAGAGAAGCAACTGTTGGTCGATCATGTCGCGGAGCAGGTTCTTTTGACGGTCGGCCGCTTCCGCGGGGCTTACGCCACCCTGCTGCTGCATCTCTTGCGTTAGCTGTAGCTGGCTTCGCTCCAGATCGCTGCGGCTGATGATCTGGTCGTTCACCCGGGCGATGGCATCCTCCACCACGGTTCCATTAGGTGTAATCGCCGTTGGCATCGGTAAAGCAGCGGGCTGCGGGGCAGCCTGGGAGCCGTAAGGGCTCTGGTACCGCGGTGCCTGGGCTTCCAGTGCGCCCGGCATGGTTAGCAGTCCCAACTCCAGCACCAGCCCAAACATCACGGCAAACTTCGCATTTCTAAAGGTCATCGTCACTCTTATTCCGCTACTCGTATTCCGTTACTCTTAAATTCTTCAAGTCAGCATCGACCGTCGTTCACTCGCAGCAACCTGTCTCTGCCAGCTTCGGAACCTACTGTTTGGACGCCACCTAGAAGTGGACGGTATCTACCTGTATTCTACCCGCCGAACCACCATCCTGCGAATCCCACCTCCGGTACGGAACTTCCCGCGACCCTGCTCACCCGCCGGTGCTATACTCCGTCCAAAGCAGGTCACACCCGCACGAAACGGTTCTAAGACCCTTCGCCGCATCCACAGCATCACAGATTGCCTTCTCAGAGGTCCTAATCCTGCCCATGGCACCCCGCTCCCGTCGCGCCCTCTTCTCCGCTACTCTCTTCCTCGGCACCTGCGCTGTCTTCGGCACGCTGGTCAACCAGAAGGTTGCCGCCCAGTCCGCCACCGACGAGTCCACCCTCCGCGACAGCCTGAAGTCCTTTACCAGCGTCTACTCTATTGTCGAGCAGAACTATGCCGACAAGCTGGACGCCGACAAGACCGACAAGGCCATCTACGACGGCGCCATCCCGGGCATGCTGCACACCCTGGATCCCCACTCCAACTTCTACGATCCCAAGGCCTTCGCCCAGATGCGCGAGGACCAGCACGGCAAGTATTATGGCGTCGGCATGCAAATCCAGCCGCAGCCCAATAAGGATGGCACCACCAAGATCGTCGTCCTGAACCCCTTCGAAGGGACTCCCTCCTTCAAGGCTGGCATCCGCCCCGGCGACGTCATCATGGCTATCGACGGCAAGTCCACCGCCGGCATGGACTCCACTGCTGTCGCCTCGCAGCTCAAAGGACCCAAAGGAACCCATGTCGCCGTCACTATGGAGCGCGAGGGTTCCCCTAAGCCCCTGGTATTCGACCTGGTTCGCGACGACATTGCTCGCCCCTCCGTCGATCTCGCCTTCCTCATCCGTCCCGGCGTCGGCTACATCCACGTCACCAGCTTTATCGAGATCACCAGCCGCGAAGTTGGCGATGCTCTGGATAAGTTCCAGGCAGCCGGTGAACTCAAGGGCCTAGTCCTCGACCTCCGCGGCAACCCCGGCGGTCTGCTGAACGAAGCTGTCAATATGTCCGACAAGTTCCTGCAAAAGGGACAGATCGTCGTCTCGCAGCGTGGACGCGCCTTCCCTGATCAGGTCTACCGCGCCGCACATGGGGAGCAGGGTTCCACCAAGTACCCCATCGTCGTGCTGGTCAATCGCAACACGGCCTCAGCCGCCGAGATCGTCTCCGGCGCACTTCAGGACCATGACCGCGCTCTGATCGTTGGCGAAACGACCTTCGGCAAGGGCCTGGTCCAGACCGTCTTCCAGATCACTGAGAATACCGGCCTCGCCCTGACCACCTACCACTACTACACGCCATCCGGTCGCCTCATCCAGCGCAACTACGACCACGTCTCGCTGTACGACTACTACTACGTCCGCGACGCCGGCCAGGAGCCGAAGGATAAGTCCAACCTAGAGGTAAAGCTTACCGACGCAGGACGCACCGTATATGGCGGCGGAGGCATCACACCGGACGAGAAGATCGACAACCTGAAGTCCAATCACTTTCAGGACTCCCTCGCCCAGCACTACGCCTTCTTCAACTTCAGCAAACACTACCTAGCCACCCACACCGTCCCGAAGGACTTCGTGGTTGACGATGCTGTTATGCAGGAGTTCAAGACCTTCCTTAAAGCTAACGACATCGAATATACCGACGCCAACATTGCCGCAGTAAACGACTGGGTCAAAGAGAGCATCAAGAGCGACCTCTTCACCTCGCAGTTCGGACAGCTCGAAGGACTCAAGGTCCGCGCCCAGTGGGACCCCCAGATCGCCAAAGCCATCGCCTTCCTACCGCAGGCGCAGGCTCTCGAAGAGCATCTGAAAGCCACGCAGAAGAACACCACAACCGCTAGCCGCTAAGCTAGTCTCTGTAATGAAAGAAGGCCG
>JANYER010000128.1 GCA_025359825.1 Granulicella sp. | reverse complement strand
TTGCCGCTGGCGCATCCTCTGGATCTGGGGGAGGGGCGAAGGATTCGTTCGACGACCGTGATCTGTGTGCGGCGGGGCGACTCGGTGGTGATGGCTGCGGATGGGCAGGTGTCGCTGGGCGGGACGGTGATGAAGGGTTCGGCGAAGAAGATTCGCAAGCTATACAACGACAAGGTGTTGGCGGGATTTGCTGGCTCGACAGCGGATGCGTTCTCGCTGTTTGCGCGGTTTGAGACCAAGCTGGAGCAGTATGCGGGAAACCTGGGGCGCGCGGCGGTGGAGCTCGCCAAGGACTGGCGGACGGACAAGATGCTGCGGCAGCTTGAGGCTCTTCTGATTGTGACGGACTCTAAATCGACGTTTCTGCTGAGCGGTACGGGTGATGTCATCGATCCGGATGAAGGCATTGCGACCATCGGCAGCGGCGGAAGCTATGCGCTGGCGAGTGCGCGGGCGCTGCTGGAGAACACGGATTTAAGTGCGCGGGAGATTGCCGAGAAGAGTCTAAGGATTGCAGGACAGATCTGTATTTATACGAACGATCAGATCATGATTGAAGAGCTTAAAGCAGAGTGATTCGAGCCAGCCGGCTGTAAAATAAGAGTGAGGGAACCGCCATGGAGGAATGGATTGCTGCCGATCCGAGCCGGACGATACGGCGGTTTAGTAGCCACGAGGAACAGGAAATCGAAACAATGCGGTACTGGGCAAGCCGTTCCGCGGCCGAGAAGATGACCGCAGTGACCGAACTGGCAGAGTACGCCTACAAGATGCGAGGGATTGATGTCCATGCTCCGGGACCAAAGGGACCTGTTGTGCGCGTTCAACGCGGAGGGCGTTGAGTACCTCGTGGTGGGTGGACACGCGGTCAACATGCATGGCGTGCCGCGACTGACCAAAGACCTTGATGTGTTCATCCGGAGCAGCGAAGCGAACAGTGAGCGAGTATTTCGGGCGCTGAAAATATTTGGCGCACCGCTTGGGGGCTATTCCGCTGAAGATTTTCACGGACACGAAGAGGATATGTTTCAAATTGGAGTCGAGCCGAATCGTATTGATATTCTGCAGGCGATTGGTGGAGTCGATTTCGAGACTGCGTGGCAACGGCGGGAGATGTTTGAGATTGACGACGGTTTGGCCGCACCATTTCTGTCCTTCGACGATGTGCTGACCAACAAATTGACGGTGGGGCGTCCGCAGGATATCGCCGATGCCGCTCACCTTACCAAAATGAAGAAGAATAGAAGGTAGTCATGGCAATATTTTTACCGGGAACGGCGGAAGACCAGGCCTTGGCGTTGGATGAGATGACTCCGCGCGAAATTGTAACTGAATTGGATAAGTATGTTGTAGGGCAGCAGGCGGCGAAGCGCGCGGTGGCGATTGCGCTGCGCAATCGTATGCGCCGGCAGAAGCTGCCGCCTGACCTGGCGGACGAGATCATGCCGAAGAACATCATCATGATTGGGCCGACGGGCGTGGGTAAGACAGAGATTGCGCGGCGGCTGGCGAAGCTGACCAACTCACCGTTCCTGAAGGTGGAGGCCTCGAAGTTTACCGAGGTCGGCTACGTCGGGCGGGACGTGGAATCCATCGTGCGCGACCTGGTGGAGATCGCGATCGACATGGTGCGCGAAGAGAAGATGGAAGAGGTGGAGGACAAGGCAGAGCTGGCGGCGGAAGACCGTCTGTTGGATCTGCTGTTGCCGCCTAGTCCGGTAGCTGCTGCGCCGGTTGCGGCGGAGGTTGGCGTGACTCCGATCTCGCAGGAGACCAGCAATGTGATTGAGCTGCCGGTGGCGGTGGCCGACGCGGGGCGTACCGATGAGGGAGCGACGGAAGAGCGCGGCGAGAAGCATGGCGAGCGGGAGCACAAGACCAGCCAGGAGCGTACGCGGGAGAAACTGCGCCAGCAGTTCCGCGAGGGCAAGCTGGATGACCGGATGGTGGAGCTGGATGTTCGCGACCGCAACCAGCCGAGCTTCGAGCTGATTACGAACCAGGGGCCGGACGATATGGACGTCAACCTGAAGGACATGTTGCCGGGTCTGTTTGGGCAGCGGACCAAGAAGCGGAAGATGAAGGTCGCGGAGGCCTTCGAGTACCTTGTCTCGGAAGAAGAGGGCCGGCTGATCGATATGGACCAGGTGACGCGGCTGGCTGTGGAGCGGGTGGAAGACTCGGGCATGGTGTTTCTGGATGAGATCGATAAGATCGCCGGGCGGGAAGGAGGCCACGGACCCGACGTCAGTCGAGAAGGCGTACAGCGCGACATTCTGCCGATCGTGGAAGGCACCACCGTCAACACCAAGTACGGCATGGTCTCGACCGACCACATTCTGTTTATTGCGGCGGGTGCGTTCCATGTGTCGAAGCCGAGCGATCTGATTCCGGAGCTGCAGGGACGCTTTCCGATTCGCGTGGAGCTGCAGTCTCTGACAGTGAATGACTTTGTGCGGATTCTGACGGAGCCGAAGTCGTCGCTGGTGAAGCAGTCGACTGCTCTGCTGGAGACGGAAGGGCTGAAGCTGGAGTTTACGAAGGAAGCGATCTTCGAGATGGCGCAGTTCGCGTTTCAGGTGAATGAGACGACCGAGAATATAGGTGCGCGACGGTTACATACTATTTTGGAGCGGGTTCTGGATGAGATCAGCTTCCAGGCGCCGGACCTGTTCAAGAGTCCGCGCTCCGAGATGACGGAAGAAGGTGTGGTGGGTGAGGTGCACGTGTCGGCCCCGCTGGGCAGTGAGCCTCAGCTGCCTTCGCCGCCGCTGCCGGTGATCGAGCGAAAGAAGGACGATGGGACGACGGAGAAAGTGATCGTGGTTGATCCGGAGTACGTGCGCCAGCAGGTGGCGAGCATCGTAAAGGACCAGGACCTGAGCCGGTATATTCTCTAACGAGTTTGCTTTGCTATGAAGCGGACTCGCTCTACTCGGCGAGAAGTGGGGACTCGATCTCGGCGGGTGGGGCGGGTCTCTTGAGCACGTAGCGGCGGAGTGAGATGGCCGGCAGCTCCAGTGCGTAGCGGGTGACGAGGCTGAGGGCGATGGTGGTCGCGAGGACAAAGAAAAAGCGGAAGGCGAGGGCGCGGGTGTCGCCCTGGGGGAGAGGCCCGCGGAATTTGATATAGGCGTGCACGATGTACAGATGGGTCATGTACATGGCGTAGCTGATGAGTCCGAAGAAGCCGAGCCAGCGGGAGCGAAAGACGGCGAGCAGGGGGCTGCCGGAGTTTGCAATGCAGAAGGCGATGACAGCGGTCGCGATGAGGGTGGCGCCGGTTTGATAGAGGTCGCCATCGAAGGCGAGTCCGTGGGGGGTGTCAGGCATGGCGAGCCGTGCGAGCAGGCAGGCGAGCCCGATGGCTCCGGTGGCGAAGATGGCGAGGGAGTCGCGGCGCTGGGTGGCGGGAGTGTTCTTGCGGGTGATGTGCCAGCAGGCCAGCAGGGCACCGGCGGCCAGACCATCGCAACGCAAAAAGGTGAGGTAGTAGTTATAGTGACCGAAGCAGGCCGCAACGAAGCGGAGCGCCATGGTGAACCCCGCAATGGCGATGGCCCAGCGGGCAATCTGCGGGACGGAGCGGCGACGGACGACGGTGGGCCAGAGGAGATAGAACTGCTCCTCGATGGCGAGGCTCCAGAAAGGGCCGCTGGTATCGATGCCGAAGACCTGGGAGAAGTTGGCGATGAAGAGGGCGGCAAGGATCACGCCTTTTCTGCTGGAGGGGACGAATAGGGAGAGGACGATGAGGCAGAGGGCGTAGAGGGGCAGGATGCGGAGGGCGCGCTTCCAGTAGAAGTCCTGGTAGTAGGCGGGGCTGGCCCTGTCCTGGATGAGGATGGAAGTAATGAGAAAGCCGGAGAGGACAAAGAAGAGGTCGACGCCGCGAAGGCCGGTGGCGGAGACGTGATAGAGGCCACGGACGACGGAACCCCATTGGGTGGGATCCAGGTCCGCAAATAAAAGATGGTGGAAGAAGACCATGAGGGCGGCAATGCCGCGGATGCCATCCAGCTCTCGAATGTGCAAGAGGCGTCCGCGGGCTGCCGAATTGGAGGGTGAGCTGGCGGTCAAGGTCTGTGGTTCTCGAACTGGTGACGCCCTGCGCTTGCAGGGCGTCCGGATAGAGGTTGAACCGCTACTGGCCGCAGCTGGAGTGCTGCTTTATGCGTTGACGGTGAGCTCGCTGAGGCGCTTGGCGAGGAGCTTTTCGAGGTCTTCGAGGGCCTTGGAGAAGCCGTCAATTCCTTCCTTGAGCTTATCGGTGGCCATGCGGTCGGCGGCGTGCATTTTGTCGAAGGTGGCCTTGTCGATGGTGAGCTTTTCGATATCCATGGCTGCGGACTTCGATGCGTCGAGCTTCTTCGGCAGCTCTGCAGTGCTGGCTTCGAGTTCGCCGAGCAGTTTGGGTGCGATGGTGAGCAGATCGCAGCCGGCAAGCTCGGTGATTTCGCCGGTGTTGCGGAAGCTGGCGCCCATGACGACGGTCTTGTAGCCGAACTTCTTGTAGTAGTTGTAGATGGTGGTGACGGACTTAACGCCTGGGTCTTCCGTTGCGGTGTAGTCCTTGCCGGTGTCTTTTTTGTACCAGTCGAGGATGCGGCCAACGAAGGGCGAGATCAGCGTGACCTTGGCCTCGGCGCAGGCGATTGCCTGGTGCAGACCGAAGAGCAGCGTCATGTTGCAGTGAATGCCTTCCTGCTCCAGGATCTCGGCGGCCTTGATGCCTTCCCAAGTGGAGGCGAGCTTGATCAGAACGCGCTTGCGGGAGATGCCGGCACTCTCGTACTGCGCGATGATGTCGCGGGCGGTCTCGAGCGAGGCTTCAATGTCGTAGGAGAGGCGTGCATCCACTTCGGTGGAGACGCGACCGGGTACGATCTCAAGAATTTTACGTCCGAAGGCAACGGCAAGGGTCTTGAAGGCGAGGGCGGCGACATCTTCGTCGGAGGCGGAGGCGCCAGCTTCCTTGCGTGCGTTGGTCAGGACATCGTCCACGATGGAGGCATACTCGGGCATACCGGCTGCGGCAGCGATGAGCGAGGGGTTAGTGGTGGCGTCGGTGGGCTTGTACTGCTTAATGGAGTTGATGTCGCCGGTGTCTGAAACTACAGTAGTTATGCTGCGAAGCTGTTCGAGTTGGGTCGCCATGTATTGCTCCTTGAAAGAAGTTGTCAGGTACGGGGTACTTGGTACCAGGTGGGCTCGTTCGGGCAGTCGGTGGCTTGCCGCGAGCTCGGGTGACTCTTACAGAATAGTCCGGTGCGGGGTTGGATACAAACCGGGGGCTGATCTATCTGAATTAATCTGGATTAATGTTCTGCTGCGACGATGTTGTGCAGGGATCCCAGGCCAGCGATGGACACTTCTATGCGGTCGCCGGGTTGCAGGGAGCCGACTCCGGCAGGGGTGCCGGTGGGGATCAGGTCGCCGGGCTCAAGCGTCATGGCTGCCGTGATATAGCGGAGCAGGAAAGGGATCGAGAAGATCAGATCGGCCGTGCTTCCCTGCTGTTTGATTTCGCCGTTAAGCAGGGTGATGAGCGTGACGGGATCGCCTGTTGCGGGGTCCATTTCATCCGAGACGATGGGGCCAACCGGGCAGAAGGTGTCGAAGCCCTTGCCGCGGGTCCATTGGCCGTCGGACTTCTGGATGTCGCGGGCGGTGACGTCGTTGACCAGGGTATAGCCGCGGATGTAGGGGCGAACGTCCTCGTGGGGGCCCAGGTTGCGGCAGCGCTTGCCGATGACGATGGCCAGCTCGCCCTCGTAGTCCACGCGCCGGGAGAGGGCTGGCATGACGATAGTGCCACCGGGGGCGAGCAGCGAGGATGGCGGCTTGAGGAAGAGCAGCGGCTCTTTAGGGATGTCGTTGCCAAGTTCGGTGGCGTGGTCGCGGTAGTTGCGGCCGACGCAGAGGATCTTGGACGGGGTGACAGGGGTCAGGAGGTGCAGCTCGGAGAGTGGCGTGGGATAGAACGGTATCTGCTGTGGGGCGCTTCGTGTCTGGAGTAGATGCAGCAGGTCTTCTTCGGGCGTGGCCATGGGAGCAACAGCCCAGAGGACGTCGTCGCGTAGTTCTACCAAGGCATAGCGGGGGATGGGGTGGGCGGGCTCGAAGGAGAGGTATTTGCAGTAGCGCATGGTGTCTTCTCGGGTGTAGACGGAGCGGGCTGGAGCAGTTTCTTTAGGGAAGCGTCTCTTCAATCTCCGGACTGGGGCGGCTCTCGTTGCCGGAGGTGTCGAGGGCGGTGACGGAGTAATTGTAGCGCTGGCCGCGGGCGGCGGTGGAGTCGCTGTAGGCCGGCCCGGCGAGCGGCGTCGTCGTAATACGGACGGGCGCGGCGGTAGGGACCCCGGAGTCTGACAGCACCTGCCGGTAGACGTGGTAACCGGCCAGGTCGGTCTCGGTATTGGCCTGCCAGGAGAGGTCGATACCAAGCTGACCGGGGCCTCCGGGGATGGCGTCCAGGCCGCGCGGTGGAGCGGGAGGGAAGGTGTCATGGAGCGTGAGGGTGACGGCTGCCGAGGGCGAGCTGCGCAGCTCGAAGGGGTGGCCGATGAACTCGACGGTGCGGATGCGCTGCGCCGTGTAGGTGTAGCTGTGGCCGAAGCGGGCGGTCTGGTCCGTGGTGCCCTGCTGGCTGCCAGTGGCCATTAGATGGACTTTCGTGGCTGGCTGGCCGGCTAGCTGGACAGGGGATGCGGGTTTGGATGCCGGGCTGGCTGCCGCGCCGGTTGGTACTGGCGCGGCGGCCTTGGGAGTGGGTGGCGGGGTAGTGTCGTTGCGATCCAGTTCGACTGAGCTTGATGTGGGAGAGCCGGGTGCCTGGCTCCACTCCAGCATGGTGCCGCTGGGGATGCCAGTGGCGCGGAGTCCTTCGACGGCAGGGGGAGTGGCACCCGCGGGGGCGAAGGCGAAGTTCGACGGGCCAGCCGTCCGCCCGGCAGCGTTCTCGATCTCGACGAAGTAGCTGAGCAGGGCGATGGGGTCGGCAGTGAGGGCGGAGGGGAGGGTGTCCGTAGCGGTGCTGGCACCGGGTTTCACTGAGATGCGCAGGCTGGGGATGCAGGGTGGGCCAGAGACAGGGCCGCCGGTCGCTAGAGGCGCATTGCTGATGGGAGCATTGGCTGGAGTAGAAGCGGATGTGACAATCGCGGGCTTACGAAACGTGGCATCGACGGGGGTGATGGGGGTTCGGCAGACGCG
>JANYER010000107.1 GCA_025359825.1 Granulicella sp. | reverse complement strand
CTCAAAGATTTCACCGCCACCCTCAACCCCTCCAACTCCGACGGTTCCCCCGCCGAATCCATCACCACCAGCACCGCCCAGAAGACTGACGCCCCCAACATCTACCTCAGCTTCCCCGCGCTCAAGACCCTCGCCGATCAACAAGCCTCACCCCTGCTCCTCCGCGAGACCCAGATCGAACCCGGCGCCTCCACCGCCGGAATGCTCATCCTCCACTTTCCCGTCACCCAGGCCACCTGGGACCAGCGCAAATCCGCCACCGTCTCCATCGACCTCTACCACCAGCAACCCCTCACCATCGAACTCCCCAAACCCTAGAAGCCTCGTACCAAGTACCCTGTACCCAGTACCCAGTAACGAGTACCTAGCCCAATGACTCGCCGCCGCTTCATCGCCGACCAGGTCTCCGCCAACACCGCCGCCCTCACCGGCGATCAGGCCTTCCACCTCGCCCGCGTCCTTCGCGCCGAACCCGGCCAGGTCTACGACGTCGTCGCTAACGGCTTCCTCCACCGCTCCGAAATCATCTCCGTCTCCGAGCAGGAAGTCCTCTTCACCCTCCACGAAGAGCTCGAGTCCGATGCCGCCCTTCCCCTCCACCTGCTCCTCGCCATCTTCAAGTTCGATCACCTCGAGTGGGCCGTCGAAAAAGCCACCGAGCTCGGCGTCGCCCGTATCACCCCCATCCTCGCTCGCCGCACCGAGAAGCACCTCGCCCTGGCCGCCCCCAAGCGAGTCGAACGCTGGCGCCGCATCACTCTCGAAGCAGCAAAACAGTCCCGCCGCACCGACATCCCCCACATCAACGACCCCATCCCCCTCAAACTCGCCCTCGAACAAGAGACCAGCCCCACCCTCATCCTTCTCTCCGAGACCGAACAGACCACCACCCTCACCACGGCACTCACCAGTGCCTGTCAAATCTCGCAATCCCTGGATACCGCACTCGCCATAGGCCCCGAAGGCGGCTGGACCCCGGAAGAGATGGCTCTCTTCACCCAGCACCACTGGCAGCCCGTAACCCTCGGCCCCCGCATCCTACGCGCCGAAACCGCAGCCATAGCAGCCATCGCGATCGCCTCGACCCACCTCGCCTGAACCTCCCGGCAAGACAAATCGCATTCGACCTGGCCTCGTCCAAAAAAAACGAACTTTTTCCGAATCACCTGTCGATTTCAACGTCCTTGGTTCGTTGTACCCATAGAGCGCGGATTTCGTATCCACGAATGGCCACGCAAATACCCAGCTTATATACGAAAAATACAGGAGAAAACACAATGCGATTCCTATGTTTGTACAAATCAGCCAAGCCTGATGGCACTGCTCCTACCCAGGACGACATGGTCAAGATGGGGAAATTTATCGAGGAATCGATGAAGTCCGGCACGCTGATCACCACCGAGGGCTGTCTGCCCAGTGCGCTGGGTGCCCGCATCAGCCTCACCGGAGGACAATTCAACGTCATCGATGGGCCTTTCACCGAATCCAAGGAACTGGTCGGCGGATTTGCGCTGATCGAGACGAAGTCGAAGGAAGAGGCGGTCGAATTCACCAAAACCTTCCTCAAAGTGGCCGGAGATGGCGAAACTGAAATTCGCCAGATCTTTGAAGCCCCCGGAGACTTTCCCGCAGCCTGAGCCAGAAGAGCAACGCGATCACGCTGTGGATGTCCCTAATAGACGGGACATCCACAGCCATCAAGCTTGCAAGCAATGGCTGAAAGGTGCTGTGATCGGTAGCAGATGACTACCGCCACCCATCAGGCAATTAATGCAGTCTGGAGAATCGAGTCTGCCCGGCTCATCGCTGGTCTGACCCGCCTTGTCCGCGACATTGGCTTGGCAGAAGACCTCGCACAGGACGCTCTGCTCGCCGCGCTCGAACGCTGGCCAGTATCGGGAGTTCCGGAAAACCCAGGTGCGTGGCTCATGGCCACTGCCAAGAATCGTGCGATAGACCACTTCCGCCGCAGTGCGACGCTGGATCGCAAGCTCGGCGAAGTCAGTTACGAGCTTGAGGCAAAAGAGATGGCTGTGCCCGACTTTATTACCGCGATGGATGATGATGTTGGCGACGATCTCTTACGTCTGCTTTTCATAGCCTGCCATCCCATCCTATCGAAGGAGGCGCAGGTCGCCCTCACGCTTCGTCTGCTTGGAGGGTTGACGACCCAGGAGATCGCACGCGCCTTCCTCCTGCCGGAAGCTACCATCGCACAGCGCATCGTCCGTGCCAAACGAACCCTCGGCGCGGCTGGCATTCCCTTCGAGGTCCCTCGCGAAGCAGAGCGTCAAAGCCGCATGTCGTCGGTGCTCGAGGTTCTCTACCTCATCTTCAATGAAGGTTATGGCGCTACCGCGGGGGACGACTTGCTGCGTCCCGCACTCTGTAACGAAGCTCTCCGCCTCGGTCGCCTCCTCGCCGAACTCATTCCGCATGAGCAAGAGGTCCACGGCCTTGTCGCGCTCATGGAAATTCAGTCGTCGCGCACCGCCGCCCGCCTGTCACCAGCAGGAGATCCCATTCTGCTGCTCGATCAGGACCGTACGCTTTGGGACCATACCTTGATTTGTAGTGGTCTCGCCTCGCTTCAGCGGGCTCAGCTATGCGCAAAAGGTCTTGGGACGTACACCCTGCAAGCATTGATCGCTGCCTGCCATGCGCAGTCCTCAGCGCCGGATGAAACCAACTGGGTGCGCATCGTAGTTCTCTACGATGCGCTGGTTCAACTCATGCCTTCCCCGGTCGTCCATCTCAATCGCGCTGTCGCCGTAGCGATGGCCTTCGGTCCAAAAGCTGGCCTTGACTTGGCGGACCCACTCCTCCACGAGCCGTCGCTAGCGTCGTATTACCTGTTGCCAAGCGTGCGAGGTGACCTGCTCCACAAGCTCGGCCACTTCGAGGAAGCTCGAAGTCAGTTTGAGCGCGCCGCCGCGCTTACCAGTAATACACGCGAACGCAACTTCTTGCTCGGGCGTGCGAAAGACTGTGCCAACTGATTGAATCCCGCCCGGTCGCAAAGGGAAATCTTTTCGCTAGATGAATAAGCAGCTGAATAATCTAGCTGAAGATGTCCATTACCTTCTCAAACAGCCCACGCGAGTGCGGCGTATTCTCCACCACCATCGTCTCCCCAAGCTGCTTCAGCAATTCCTTCTGCTGCTTGTTCAACTTGCCCGGAGTCTGCACCCGTATCTCCACGATCAGGTCGCCCTTGCCATGCTCGTTCAGGTGCGGAACACCCTTGCCCCGCAGCTTGAACTCTTTGCCACTCTGCGTTCCTTCCGGCACCTTGATCGTCGCTGGCCCTTCCATCGTCTGGATCTCCAGCTCCGTCCCCAGTGCTGCCTGCGGAAACGAGATCGGCATCACGCAGTGCAGATCGTCGCCATCCCGCTCGAAGAACTTGTGCGCCTTCACATTCAAGACGACATACAAATCCCCAGCCGGCCCGGCAAACTTTCCTGCCTCGCCTTCACCCTGGTACCGAATCCGAGTGTCCTGCTCCACACCCGCTGGCACCTTCACCAGGATGGAGTGCTCGCGCTGTACCACTGTCTGCCCCTTACACGTCGTACATGGATCGACGATCAATGTGCCCGTCCCGCCGCACACCGAGCACGTCCGCGCCACCGAGAAAAACCCTTGCTGGAAGCGCTGCTGCCCGCGCCCACCGCATTGCGTACACGTCACGGCTGCCTTACCCTTCGACGCGCCCGAGCCCTTGCAATCGATGCATGTCTCCATCCGCCGGATGGTGATCTCCTTCTCCTTGCCGAAGACCGCCTCCTCAAACTCCAGCGTCATGTCATACCGCAGATCGCGTCCACGCTGCACACGAGAGGCCTTGCGACCACCGCTGCCGCCCATGTTGAACATCTCGCCAAACAGATCACCGAAGATGTCCCCCAGGTCTTGGGCATTGCCGCCAGCAAATCCGCCTCCACCAAACGGACCTCCGCCACCAGCACCAGCTCCACCGTTGAACGCAGCATGGCCATAGCGGTCATACGCCGCCCGCTTCTCCGCATCGCTCAGAATCGAGTAGGCCTCGCTGCAAGCCTTGAACTTCTCCTCGGCCTCAGGATTGTCCGGATTGCGGTCCGGGTGATACTGCATCGCCAACTTGCGATACGCCGTCTTCAACTCCTGGTCGGAGGCGTCTCGCGATACCGTCAATACTTCGTAGTAGTCGATCTTCGTCACGTCTGCCGTCGCCATCTCTCAAGTCTCTCTTCTGAATCCCAACGCCGAACCACATCAACCGACCAAACTTCTAATCAGACACCTGGTCCGGGTTCTCCGCAATCCGTACCAAAGCCGGACGCAATAGCTTCTCCCGAATCCGGTAGCCGCGCCGAATCTCTTCCAACACCTGATGGTCCGGGAACTCCTTGGTTTCGATGCTCCCCAGAGCTTCATGGATTCGCGGGTCAAACTGCTCGCCGACAGACTCCACCGGCAGCACATTCAGTCCCTTCAGTGCCTCTTCCATCTGCTTTAGAATCAGCTCGACACCACTCCGCAACTGCTCGACGGAACCCTCCGCCTTCAATGCCAGTTGGAAGTTATCCATCACGCCCAGGAACGGCTCGACCGTATTCGAGATCGTGTAGTCCCGCGCGTCCGCCCGTTCGCGGGCCTCGCGCTTGCGCGCATTATCAAACTCCGCCTGCAACCGCGCCAGCCGGTCCAGCAACTGGTCGCGCTCGCCCTTCACCTTCTCCAACTCGACCTGCGCGGCACTCGGCTCCACCGCAACCGGGCCGCCAGCCGCACCCGCATCTTGCGGAAACTCATCACCCGTTACCATCTCCGGCTCCTGTCCATCTCGTCCGGTCATCTCATCGTGCATCGCTGTCTCACTCCTTGAATCGGTTGCAATCTCATCCACGCCCACGCTGCTGCCGGACGCATTCGTACCACTCTTACTATTGTTGCCCATTCTCGCCCAATGCGCGAGTCTCCCTACCTTCTGACTAAAACTCACACTGTATCCTCACCAAAACCTTCGCCCATCGCGCGAGTCTCCCCATCTTCTCCTCAAGAGTCATGCTGTGTCCTCACCCAACCCCCGCCAAATTCACGAGTTTTTCCAGCCGCTTATCAAAGCTCAAATTGTGTCCTCATCCGATCCGTGAACCAACAAACCGCCGTCCCACCCACTCCCAACATCACTCAGCAAGATGCAGCATCCGATCAAACACATTCGCGATATACCCCACTGCATTCATGGTGTTCTCGTAATGCATCCGCTTCGGTCCAATCACCCCCACGGTCCCGCGATTCTCTCCCGCCATCCTAGCCGGAGCAGCAATCAGCACCAACCCCGCCATCTCCGGCGCCTGCTCCGAAAGGTCGAACACCACCCTCACGCTCTCCTGCCGTGCATCGATATAAGCATTCAGCAGCTCGACCAACCGCTGCTTTGCTTCCAGCGCCATCAGTACATCACGCAGCCGCTCGCGATCTTCGGGACTCCCGAACTGACCACCAATCTGGCTGCCAATCAGGTTCGCAACCCCCTCCACATACACCGTCCGCACCGCAACATCCGTCTCCGGAACAGCCTTCACCCACAGCGCCTGCACCGAACTCAGCATCCGCTGATACTCATTCTGTTCGCGCTCGATCATGCGACCGACCTCGGCCCGCACCCGCTCCACACTCCAGCCGCGAAAGTTCTCATTCAGAAAATTCGCGGCCATCTCCAGCTCCCGCACCGAAAGGTCCGTATCGCCGATCCCATCCAGCGCCAGCACCCGGTCCCGCACCAACCCACTCTTCGTCACCACCACGGCCAAAACTCGCCGCGCCGCCAACTTCGAAAAATGCACATGCTCCAGCAGATCACCCTCCGTCACCGCAGCAATCGCCACGCCCACACCGCTGGAGAGTGTAGCCAGCACATGCGACGTCCGCTGCAACAGCGCATCCGTCCCCGCCACCCCGGCAAAGCTCAGATCAATCTGCTGCCGCGATTCCAACGACAGCCGCCCTGCATCCACCCGCGGATTCGCACCGCCGCTCAAACTCTCGACATACATCCGAAACGCCCGCGCGGTAGGCACCCGCCCGGCCGAAGTATGCGGCTGCTCCAGCAAACCGGCCTCCGCCAACTCCACCATCTCATTGCGAACCGTCGCCGGGCTTACCCCCACCGCCCCATCCCCAATCCGGCCCAGCAACTCCACCACCCGCGAAGAGCCCACCGGCTCCCCGTTCTCGATATAGCTCTCCGTAATGGCCGTCAAAATAGCCCGCTGCCGCGCCGTAACCCGCTCCGCACCCGCCATTATGAACCTCCACAACAAAGCATCCATTCAAAATCTTGCTGTTGCACTTGCTGTTGCGTATGCACTTGCTGTTGCGTGTGCACTTGCTGCCGCCGTTGTATCTCTGATGCTGTTGTTGCACTTGTTCTTGCCGTTGCTCTTGCACCTGAGGTAACCCAAGGCTTCAGCCTTGGGCCTCTCAACCTCACTACAAATGCGGGCTTTAGCCCCCGGGGTATGCTCTCTTCCACACCCTAACGAGTGTTACTAGTCTATTCCTCGCGTCAAGCCCCCATGCTTAGCTGATCTCCAACACACTCTCACTCCCAGCCGCCAACTCCTTCGCCCGCGCCGCAACCCGCTCGGCAATTAGGTAAAAGTCCTTTCCCAGCTTCGACTCCGGTCCCGCCAGTGACACCGGCAGACCCTTATCGCCGCCCTCACGAATCTGCGGATCAAGCTCCACTGCTCCCAGGAACTCCAGGCCAAACTGTGCGGCCGTCCGCTCTGTCCCGCCCGCGCCAAACACGTCGATCACCGTGCCATCCGGCAGCGTCATCTGCGACATATTCTCCACCAGCCCAATCACATCCACCTTCACCTGGTGGAACATCTCCAGCGCCTTACGCGCATCCTGCAACGCCACGCTCGAGCCCGTCGACACCACCACCGCGCCCGTCAGCGGAACCGTCTGCACCAGCGAGATCACCACGTCGCCCGTACCCGGAGGCAGGTCGACAATCAGAAAGTCCAGCTCGCCCCACTCCACCTGCTGCAGAAACTGCCGAATTATCTGGTGCAGCATCGGCCCGCGCATCACCATCGGCTTATCGCCCGGTGAGATTAATCCCACCGAAATAAACTTCACCCCATGCGACAGAATCGGCTCGATCCGGTTCTCCCCCACCACATTCGGCTGCCGCGTCACACCCAGCATCATCGGCACATTCGGCCCATAGATGTCCGCATCAATCAGCCCAACCCGATACCCCAGCTTACCCAGCGAAACCGCCAGATTCACCGCCACCGTCGTCTTCCCAACGCCACCCTTACCCGAACCCACCGCCACAACATGCGTCACACCCGGCAAAGGCTGCGGGCCCTGCGGAACTCCTGCTCCTGTACTTGCCATTTTCTCTCTCCATTACTTGCTGAGTCTGTCGTACGTTTTTCTATTCTTAATTAGGGATTGAAACGGCTTAGCCTAAATGTGCTGAGGGTTACAACGCTTTGACCAGGTGCCTTCGATTCCCACTTGTAAAACAGCGTGTCGTGACTAAGTTCCAAGCTGAATAAACCGATCGCATCCGAAGGAGGTCCCGGAGCAACACCTGTCGCCGTAAAACTTCCAACTCCAGTTTTTGCAAATTCGTTCAGATCGCGCGTCTGATATTTTTCCTTTTTAGAAAAGGTGGACTTCCACCAAAGCTTCATCTCCGAGGCGCTCGCATCGAGTTCCATAAATTTGGTTATTTTGGAAAAATCTCGCTGGCCGGGCGTTGAGTATGTGTAATTCATCCGCACTGCTTTCTTGTTTTTTTCTTCCTGAATGACAATTTCAACTGGTATATGTTTCGTCACGCCACCCAGAAGAGTGTCATCGTATCCAATCCATTTGCCAACGAAAGTTGTGTAAATATCCACGGCAGGCAGTTGTGCATTCGTAGAATGACCAGCCAAACTCACGAAGAGCATGAAACAAAAGGACGAGAATATTGTCTTCGAGAAAAATACCTTCATCGAGATTCCATTCGCTTACACATACCAACCCGGCTTCAAACTAGCCCGCATCTCTTTACGTCGAGCCGTCTCGTCGCCACGCATCTCGCGTCGCCGGCCAGCATCTTCAAAACGCCTCTTCTGATGCTCCGTCTCACACACCAGTTGCGGAACCACCAACCCATGCCCTTGCTGGTCCACCGCCACATACGTCAGGTACGCCGACGACACATGCTTCAGACACTGCTCTCGCACGTCCTCCACCATCGCCTTCACCCCGACCTCCATCGAAGTCCGGTACGCCCGGTTCACACTCGCCTTCAAAATCAGCAGGTCGCCCACATGCACCGGAGCCACAAAGTCCAGGTGGTCCATGCTCGCCGTAATCGTAATCGCCCGCGCATGACGGCTCGCCGCCATCGCCCCCACCAGGTCGATATACTGCATCAACCGCCCACCAAACAGATTTCCCAAACCATTCGCATCCGCCGGAAAGATAATCTCACTCCGCTCCGACTGCGACTCCGCGACCGTCCGCATCACTAAGTTTTCACTCATCCCCACCATTCTAAATTGCCAGCCCCGGCACACTCCCTTTGAAGTGTCATCCTGAGCGAAGTCGAAGGACCTGCTTCCAGCCTTTGCAGTGGCTTGACCTCCACAACTTGCAATCCCACCCACACCCACG
>JANYER010000081.1 GCA_025359825.1 Granulicella sp. | reverse complement strand
GCCGGGCTCGAAGAAGCCTGCGGGGCTGTAGCTGGCCCAGTTGATGGAGGACTTTTGGACCAGCTCGAGCGCGTCGGCGTGGGCGACCGCGATGTCCATATAAGACTCGGGGAGGTAGCCGCTGGCGATAAGGGTGACGCCGGGGGCGACGAAGAGGCTGCCGGCTCCGCCGACGTAGAGAAAGCGGGGGGTGTTGCCATCGCCAGCCTGGGCGATGGCGTCGATGAAGTTCTGGGTGACGGGGATGAGCTCGCGGACGCCTTCCTTCGATAAGGGCGGGCCATAGGCACTGACGACGGCGTCGAAGTTGGCGCCGGTGATGGCGGAGGCGATTGCGGCGGCGGAGTCGACGGTTCCCTGCTTAACGGTAAGGTTTGGCTGGGCGGCGACTTTAGAGGTATCACGGACGACGGCGGTGACCTGGTGGCCGCGGGAGAGGAGTTCGCTGAGGATTTCTGCGCCGGATTTGCCGGTGGCTCCGTAGAGGGCGATGTGCATGGTGGATATCTCCGAGATGATTTTGCTGCTGTTGGAGAGTAGATGCGAGCTAAACTGGATTTGTCACAAAGATTGTTACGGTAAAGAAATCAAAAAGTTTTTGCCACTCCAGCGCTTTGTATCCAGCGACGTTACAGGAACATCTTTAATAACAGCCTTATGAACTCACGATTTTCACTTGCGGTGCACATTCTGAGCCTGTTGGCCCAGCAGCCGGAGGACCGGCTGACGTCGGAGTTCCTGGCGATGAGCATTGGCACCAACGCCGTGGTGATCCGGCGGCTGATGGCATACCTGCGTAAGGCGGACCTGGTGACCAGCAAGGGCGCGGCGGGTGGTGGATGGATGCTGGCGCGGCCAGCGGCAAAGATCTCGCTGGCGATGGTGCGGGTGGCACTGGAGGAGGAGGTAGCGCTACGGATGCACAAGAACCGTCCGCATCCGGACTGTTCGGTGGGGCAGGGTCTGAATGACGCGCTGGGACTGGTGTACGGGCATGTCGATACGGTGATCGATGAGGCGTTGGGACAGATGTCGGTGGCGGATGTGCTGGCGGATGCTTTAACGAAGGTGCGGGTGCCGGAGAAGACGAAACGCACGTAGGGGCGACGAATCTTAGGGGGCTGAAAAGGCTCGTCGCGGATTGGTTGGATCAGGTCCGTTTGCGTTGTGAGTGTTCGCGGCTTTGGATGGATGGTGCGAGGACGGAAGCCCACATCTCAGAAGCGAGCTGTGGGACACCAGTTTTAGGGGTGTGGCAGATGTGGGCCACCCTCCCCCGGTAGCAGCATAGCCTTGCTCTTCTGTTTCCATCTGAAAATGAGAGCCACAACGATGATGCACAGGATCAGTGCCCGAAGTGGGTAGACCATTGCCACATAATCGTGCCGGCCAGTAATGTCTACAACAACTCCAATGAGAGCAATCATGACGTTGGTACCCCATTTTTCCATGGGCTCAGGCGATGGACCTAGCTTCCAGCGCCACAGGCTTTCAATGGTCGGCAGGTAAGCGACAGACATGACTAACTGAAATCCGATGAAGCCGATCCATCCGGTCCTGGTGATCATCCAAGCTGCGGCTGCGACGCAGGAGATCACGAGTGAGACCCGTTCGTTCTGTGTGAAGTGAATCTTCCGACCTCGCTGTTCGATCAGAAGCGTTGCGAGGATAATCGTGACCTGCAGGCTGTCCGCAGCATTAAGAGCGGCTTTGACAAGGCTATGATCGCTCCCGGCAAGATACGTTGCCAAGCTCATGACGACCCCTATTTCAAAGATCAGCCATGTGGCGATTCGCGGTGAAATTTCCTTGCGGAGTACCTTCGCGCAATATCGAGCGCCTACGAAGAAGACCAGCAGAGTGACAATGACCGCCGCGGAGGTTGATACATTCATCTGATCGAAAATTCCTTACCGCGCGACAACGTATCGCATGACTCCAGGATAGGCAGGTGGTTCACATATACCCGCTCACTACAAACTGGGTGCCCCACATTTCGCTTTTGGATGTGGGGCACCATCGACCATGCCAACTGGGTTGATCCGCTATCAAAAGACTGGCAACACGCATTTTGTCACCTTCAGTTGCTATCGACGTCAAGCCTATCTCAATGCGCCTGCTGCCAGGAGTCTCTTTGAGCGTTCACTTGAGACCATGCGCCAGCGATATGACTTTCTTGCCGGCATCCGTAGAGAACGGCTACGGAGCTTGTAACAACTTCGGTCCTTGCTTTTGGGTGCATTCGCAACGATGGAAACCCACATCTCAGAAGCGAGATGTGGGCACCCAGATTTGTCTCAGTCAAGAACGTTTTCAGTGAATACGTATCTTAATTAGACCAAGAGCCTTCGCGTTCCGCACAAACCACGTCACCCCTTCTCCAGAGCCAGCCTCCGCTCCGGCAGCAGCCGGTACGGACTACATCTCGGCCCATTGGCGGAGGAGGTTGTGATACACGCCGGTGAGTGGGAGTGAGGATGGGTGGCCGGGGTTATCGGTGGCGAGTCGCTGGATGGCGTTGTCGAGGTCGAAGAGCATTCCACGCTGGCCGTCGTCGCGGATCATGCTCTGCAACCAGAAGAAGGAGCTGACACGGGCTCCGCGGGTGACGGGACGAACGGCGTGCAGGCTGGTGGCTGGATAGAGGAGGAGCGATCCGGCAGGAAGCTTGACGCTGTGGGTGCCGTAGGTGTCCTGGACGTCGAGCTCGCCGCCGTCGTAGTCCTCGGGCGCGGTGAGGAAGAGGGTGGCGGAGAGATCGGTGCGGATGCGCTGGCCGGTGGTGCTGAAGGTGCGGATAGCGGTATCGACGTGGGCACCGAAGGTCTGGCCGCCGGCATAACTATTGAACATGGGTGGGAAGACACGCAGCGGCAGAGCGGCCGACATAAAGAGCGGGCTGCGGGCGAGGGCGGTGAGGATGAGCTCGCCGAGTTCCTGCGCGATGGGATGGCCTTCAGCGACCTGGGCGTTCTTCTTGACGGTCTGGGCCTGGTAGCCGGCGGTGACCTTTCCGTCGACCCACTGGGCTTCGTTGAGGCGGGTGCGGGCATGGGCGACTTGTTCTGGCGTCAGCAGGTCGGGGATGGTGATGAGCATGATGTCTTTCCTCACGGTTGGAGTTGAGGGTTACGCTCGTAAGCCCCATCCTTTGCCCCAGAGAGAAGTGGGCTAAGGATGGGAGCCTGGAGTTTGCGGGGAGGGCAACGGTTAGAACTTGAAGTTGATGCCAATGAGTGCGTTGACAGCAGCTCCGGGGATGAGGTGGCTGGGGTGAGGCTGGTCCATGTAGAAGCGATTGAGCAGGTTGTTGACGTTGACCTGGAACTCCAGCCGGTCGGTGAGAGGCCGCTTGAGCATTGCGTTGAAGACCCAGTAACCGGGGATCGCCTTGATGCCAGTGGAGAGCACCTGGTAGCAGGTAGTCGTGGTTGGGGTACCGCAGGGTGCCGATCCGGCGGTGTAGCGCTGCGCTGCCGAGAAGGTAAGCGGTACGAAGGGGACAGAAGAGCTGGCGTTACGGCTGGCGACGTAGTTGCCACCGATGCCACCGTTGAAGCGCATGGGCAGGCGGTGGGTGACAAAAAAGTTGAAGGTCTGCTTGGGCACGTTCGCCAGCGGATACCCGACGGAGAGCGGTGCGACCAGCGACTGTATGACTTCGCTGTGGAGGTAGGCATAGCCGGCGACGATGTCCATGCCCTCGGGCAGACGGCCGATGACGCTGACCTGAACACCCTTGACGAGCTGGTTGCCGACCAGTTGCTGCACGGTGGAGTCGGTAGGGCTGGCTTCGCGGGCGTTGTCCTTCTCGGTACGGAAGAGGGCGCCTTCGAGCATGAGGCGCTCGTGGAGGAAGTTCCACTTGGCGCCGACCTCTATGGTCTCGTTCTGCTCGGGTGGGAGGACGGAGGTGGCCACGCTGAGGGAGATGGACTCGGCCGAGGGGTTGAAGCTGGTGCCGTAGTCGAAGTAGATGCTGCCGTGGCTGGATGGTTTGAAGACGAAGGCAGCACGGTAACTGGGCTGCGCATCGACACGGCTGATGGGGCCGATGGATGCAGTCTTGGTGCCGCCGGTCGGTGGAGGAGTGGGCTGGTAAAGGTTGTAGCCGGTGTCGAAGCGGTCCCAACGGACGCCGCCGCTGAGATCGAAGAGGCGACCAAGGTGGATGGTGTCGACGAAGTAGAGCCCGACGCTCTTGGACTTTGCATGAGTGACGGACGCGATGTAGCCGGTGCCGCTGAAAGGCTGCTGGTCGTTCGGGTTGATCAGTGAGGTAGAAGGCGCGGTGTTCAACGAATTGATGGTGTAGCTGGTGCGGATAGGGTTCGAGAACTCCTGCCCGCCTTCTACTCCAGCAACGAGGGCGTGACGGAGGCCGATCACTTTGAAGCGAGCTGCGATCTCCGTCTGGTCCCAGAGGATGCCTTCGACGCTTTTGATCTGAAGTTGATTGCGGTTGACCTGGGTGAGGCTGGGATCGGTGTAGATGGTGTAGGGGCAAGCCAAACCGGTGACGGAGGAGGTGGGCAGCGCGGTGACGTAGCCGCCGACAGGCACGCTGACGGCGGCGTTCGAGCAGATCTGGGGCTCGGTAATCTGCGCGTTGCGGGGGTAGTTGGCGGCGCGCGCGATGGTGTGGAGATTTACGTCGTGGCCAAAGCTGTGATCGACCTTGAGGGTGAGGAAGTCATCGTTGGTCTTGATGAAGTTAGAGTCCGCGAAGCCGTAGTAGCTGTGGCGATCGACGCCGGGAGCGAGCTTGTTGTAGAGCCAGGGGAGGCCGTAGTCCGGGGTGTCGTTGCCGTTGAGGTGGATGTAGCTGAGGGTGGCGCGGGTCTTGGTATTGAGCCCGATGCTGATGGACGGAGCGATGCCGAAGCGGCGGACCTGCGCCTGGTTACGACCGGCGACGCCTGCCTCCAACGCCATGACGTTGACGCGGACGGCGGTGCCACCAAGGGAGTCGGAGATGACCTGATTCACGTCAGCAGTGATGCGGCGGGTCTTGTCCGTACCGAACTGGGTCTGCACGTTGACGAAGGGCTGCGCCTGAGGAATCTTGTTCTCCTGGTTGATGACACCGCCGGTGGAGCCGCGACCGAATTGAATGCCGGCAGGGCCTTCGAGGACGTCAACCTGCTCGTAGTTGAAGGAGTCGCGGAAGTAGCTGCCAAAGTCGCGGATACCGTCGAGGAAGATGTCGTTGCGGGCGGTGAAGCCGCGGATGGTGAGATTGTCACCCTGGGCACCGGCTTCACCAGCGGCGAGCGAGATGCCGGGGACGTTGCGGAGGGTGTCGCGCAAGGTAGAGACGCCCTGGTCCTGGATGAGGAACTGAGGGACGACGGAGATGCTCTGCGGCGTGTCGATCAGCGGCTCAGTAAACTTCTGCATGGAGACGGAATCGGGCAGCGGGGTACTGACGTCCACGGACTCGGTGTTGCGGATGCTGATCTGGACCTGGTCGGGCCCGGAGAAGACATAGGTAAGGCCGGTGCCGGCGAGG
>JANYER010000069.1 GCA_025359825.1 Granulicella sp. | reverse complement strand
ACATTATGCATCCGCTGCTGGTGGAGCGCGAAGAGAAGAACGTGCTGGTCCTGGTTGTCGCAGGTGACAAGGGTTTTGCCGGCGGGTTCAACTCGAACATCGGCAAGGCTGCACAGAGGTTCATCAATGAGCGCCGTGCACTAGGTCAGAACATCGATCTCGAACCAATCGGCAAGAAGGCGATTGGTTTCTACAAGCGCTACCCTGTGGCGAACTACGAGCACAAGGAAGAGCTGTACGACAACGATCTGTCGAAGCACATCGAAGACATCCGTCATCGCGGTGAACCGATTGAAGTCGCTGCACAGCATCCGACGATGCTGCTGAAGGCTGAGTTCGATGATGTGACAGAGATGGCGCACTCGATTGTGAAGCGGTATGAGCGGGCGGAGATCGACTCGGTCTACATCGTGTTCAACGAGTTCAAGTCGGTGATCCAGCAGCGCGTCGTGGTGGAGAAACTTCTGCCAATCCGCAAGCTGGGCACGCATGAAGTTACGGCGTTTGAAGAGATGACCGAGGAGCAGAAAGAGGCAGCCGGCAGTGCAGCCAGGTCCGCCGGTGTCTCAATCAATGTTCCAGAGGAGTCGGTTGCCGAACAGGAGGCCAAGAAGTTTGGCACTGCTGAGGTGGACTATATCTTCGACCAGGCACCGGAGCGGTTGTTCCGCCACCTGATGCCGCGGTACGTGACGACGCAGATTTTCCATGCGTTGCTGGAGTCAATTGCAGCGGAGCATGCTGCACGTATGACGGCAACGGATGCAGCAACGAAGAATGCGGGCGAGCTGATCGATAAGCTCTCCCTGACGATGAACCGTGTGCGTCAGGCCGCGATTACGAAAGAAATTATCGAGATTGTGTCGGGAGCGGCTGCGCTGTGAGGTAAAAGTAGCCATGTGGATTAAAGTCGCTGTAGAGATACCTGTCGCTTTTTTTACACTTGTTGGCGGTAGTAGTTTTTGGAGTTTAGTGAGATTGCCAGAGCTTTTGCGTGAAACGATGACCACGCCTAGCAATCTGGACTTGTTGCAAATCGTTTCTATTGTTCGACGAGTTGCAGCGATGCCAATTGAAGAAACAGCTTATGGGCATGCTTCATTGCTGTTTGCAGACGTTTCATCAAGTTTGAGCGCTTGGAGAATGACCAAGTTCATAGCGTTTGCTTTTTGTTTAGTTATGTTCGTTTTGAGTTTTTGGTTAGGCGTTTGGTATTTAGCGGTCACCGTCGCGGTTTTCTTGTTGGCTCGGCTAATGGAAATACAAAGCAGTGCGCAAAGCAACGTTTTTCGTGATGTGCAGGCGATGCTGGGCCGTATTGAGAATTGGATTGAGACGAATCCAGAAGATTGTAAGAAGTACTGTTTGGAGACTAACCCGAAATACTTCCGCGAGATGTATCTCTCGGTTGAGAGAAGGAAACTGTAAGCTACAGAGAAACCTATGGCAGAAAATATCGGAAAAGTTATCAGCATCAGCGGCCCGGCCGTTGACGTTCAATTTGAAGAGGCGAATATGCCTCCCATCTTCCAGGCAATCCGTATCGTTGGGGACGGCTTTGTAACGCCGAACCCGGTAAACGTGATCCTCGAGGTGCAGCAGCACCTGGGCGAAGGCCGCGTACGCTGCATCGCCATGGTCGCGACTGAGGGCATGGTCCGCGGGATGAAGGCGATCGACACGGGCGCGGGCATCATGGTGCCGGTAGGCCGTGAGACGCTGGGCCGCGTGTTGAACGTGCTCGGTGAGCCAGTGGATGAGCTCGGCCCGGTCAACGCTAAGAAGCACATGCCGATCCATCGGCAGGCTCCCGCGTTCGATGAGCAGTCGACCTCGGAAGAGATGTTTGAGACGGGTATCAAGGTCGTCGACTTGATTCTTCCGTTCCTCAAGGGCGGTAAGATCGGTCTGTTCGGCGGTGCCGGCGTCGGCAAAACCGTCGTGATTCAAGAGCTGATCAACAACGTCGCCAGCCAGCACGGTGGTTATTCGGTGTTCGCTGGAGTTGGAGAGCGCACACGTGAGGGTAACGATCTTTGGCACGAGTTCCAGGAGTCGGGCGTTATCGACGTTACCGACTTCAATAAGAGCAAAGCAGCACTGATTTATGGTCAGATGACCGAGCCGCCAGGGGCGCGTCTGCGCGTGGCGCTGACCGGCCTGACTGTTGCGGAGCACTTCCGTGACGAAGAGGGTGCGGACACGCTGCTGTTCATCGACAATATCTTCCGCTTTACGCAGGCAGGTTCTGAGGTTTCGACGCTGTTGGGCCGTATGCCTTCCGCCGTCGGATACCAGCCGAACCTTGCAACCGAAGTGGGCGAACTGCAGGAGCGCATCACGTCCACCAAGAAGGGTTCGATTACGTCTGTGCAGGCTGTGTACGTGCCCGCCGACGACATCACCGACCCGGCACCTGCGACGACCTTTGCTCACCTGGATGCGACCATGCTTCTGTCGCGTCCGCTGTCGGAGCTTGGTATCTACCCGGCCGTTGACCCGCTGACTTCTACGTCGCGTGTTCTCTCGGCTCGCGTGGTTGGCCAGGAGCACTACGATGTGGCGCAGGGCGTGAAGAAAATTCTGCAGCGCTACAAAGACCTGCAGGACATCATCGCGATTCTCGGTATCGACGAACTGTCGGAAGAGGACAAGATTACTGTGGCACGTGCGCGTAAGGTGCAGCGTTTCCTTTCGCAACCGTTCCATGTGGCCGAAATCTTTACCGGTATTCCGGGCGCGTATGTGAAGGTTGCGGACACGGTACGGAGCTTCAAGGAGATCATCGAAGGCAAGCATGATGATATTCCGGAGCAGGCCTTCTATCTAAAGGGCGGCATCGAAGACGTGCTGGCTGCAGCAGAGAAGATGAAGCAGACCGCGTAATACAGTTTGTAGCGTTTTGATCGGAAGTTATGGCAGAGACGGTAAATAATTCAGGGCTTTTGGCGGTACGGCTGGTGACGCCGGACCGGGTGCTCTTGGATGCGACGGCGGAGGCGGTTGAGTTGCCGTCGATGTCGGGGTATCTGGAGGCGCTGTATGGTCACGCTCCGCTACTGGCGGAGTTGGGCTCGGGCGAAGTGCGGCTGCATGGCGGCACTTCGGGCGACCAGAAGTTTTTCGTAGCGTGGGGATTTGTTGAGGTACTGCCGGAACGGGTGACCATTCTGGCGGAGACTGCACTGCACCCCGACGAGATCGATAAGGCTGAAGCGCAGCAAGACCTGCAACGCGGCGAGAAGCTGTGGCAGGAGGCTGGTGATGACGCCGAGAAGTACGACGAAGCGAATGAGATCGTACGCGAGGCTGAGGAGAAGATTGCCTCGGCTGAAGGTCGAAGCAGCTAGGTTGTTTGATTGTTATTTTGAGTTTTTACTCAACAGAAAAGCCCAGCGATAAGCTGGGCTTTTCTGTTGAACCGATTGCTGGCTATTTCTTTTTTGACTTTGCTGGAGCTGCTTTTTTTGCTGCTGGCTTAGCGGTTGCTTTGACGGGTGCAGCCTTGGCTGCCGCTTTTGCTGGCGCTGGCTTTGCGGCTGACTTCGCCGGTGCGGCTGGTTTGGCTTTAGCTGCCACTGGCTTGGCAACAGGCTTGGCGGCTGTTGCGGACTTTGCCGGGGCGGCCTCTACCTTGGCTTCAGCCTTTGGGGCTGCTGGCTTCTCAGTAGCTGCCGGGGCATTGGCTTCGGCCTGCTGGCGGAGGGTGTGTAGGACGACTCGGAGCATCTCTTCCTCGGGTGCGGGCTTGCCGGTGAAGATCTCGAACTGGCGGGCGCCCTGCTGGATGAACATCTCGATGCCTGTGATGATGGGGATGCTCTGCTGGCGGGCCATGCGAAGCAGCGGGGTTTCGAGGGGGTTGTAGACGAGATCGAAGACCAGCTTGGTGTTGAGGTCCTTGGCTTCGAGCAGCTGAGGGGCCTTGTTGCCAGCCATGCCGATGGGAGTAGCGTTGATGATGACGTCCCAGGCGGTCTTGGCTACGGCATCCTTCTTGATGGTCTTGGAACCGGACTGGCGGGCGAGCTTCTGTGCGGATTCGGGGGTGCGGTTGAGGATGAAGACCTCTGCGCCCTTGTCGCGACAACCGAAGACTGCGGCGCGCGCTGCGCCACCAGCACCGAGGACGAGGACTTTGGCACTGCGGAGAGGCAGACGCTTCTCGATGGGGATGGTGATGCCGGCTACGTCGGTGTTGAAGCCGTAGAGCTTGCCTTCCTGACGCAGCACGGTGTTGCAGGCACCGATCTTGGCGGAGAGGGGATCGGTGTGCTCGAGGTGTGCCATGATCTCCTGCTTGAAGGGCATGGTGACGGAGAGGCCCTGGATGGGGATCTCCTGAACGAGCTTGAGCAGATCGGCGATCTTGGTGGCTTGTAGCGCGAGGTAGACGGCGTTAACCGTCTCACGGCGGAAGGCGGTGTTGAGCATGATCGGCGACAGCGAGGAGCGGATGGGGTTGCCGACGACGCCGTAGACCTTGGTGGAGTTGTCGACCTGATCGATCCGGTAGGTCTCGATGAGGGTGCGGGCGGCGATCTGGCCGGGGCCGGTCTCCTCGCCCGGGGTGGCGGCGGCGAAGGTGAAGGCCGAGCCGGCGCGGACGCCGAGGACGCGGGAGATGATGCCGGCGTCGCCCATGCAGATGCCGATGATGTTGGTGTGATGGTCCATGCGCTCAATGAAGCGCATCAGGGTGACGTTGTCGGTGAGGGACTTGGCGGTGGGGACGATCTTGTAGAAGTCCGGCGCGAAGGGGTGGATGCGATTGAAGACGGCTTCGAGGTCCTTGGTGGCGTTGAAGTCGTGCCAACTGACGATGAGGGCGATGCCGGTGTCGCGGAGCTTCTGAAGGTCGGCCTTTTTGAGGGTTTCAGCGGACTCAACTTCGATGTCGGCGATGAGGAAGCCGGATTCGGCTGCCTTGAGCAGGACTTCCAACTGGGTGGCTACGGCACCGGCAAACTTGCCACCATTGGCTGTGCGGCGGCAGGTGGCGATTGCGGTGGCGGCGGTGTTATCGGCCAGGAACTGCTTGATCTTTGGCAGCGCGAGCAGCGGCTTGTCGAGGTAGTCGAGGCGGAACTCGAGGAAGGGTGTTTCCTTGACGACGGCGGCTGCTTTTTCAAGCATCTCAGCGGCTGAGTTGCCGATGATGGCAACGCAGACTTTGCCGATGCGAGGACGGAGGGACTGGGGGACAACTGTTGGCACGTTCGATCTCACGTAAGGTTGCGGTATGGTGATGACCCGCCGGTTGGGGTACTAACTGCCTTAAAATGTGTGGGCGAGCCGGTTGGTTCCGGCGCGTGGCCCGCTTTGCTCCCGTATTGGATGCGGCGACTGAGGCCCGGGCATCTGATACTAAACGCGTAAAGTAGCTGGAACGGTAGGGACTTTCAAGCAAATTATGATGCTTTTGAAGCCCCGTCGTACATTGAGTACGCGCCATTATCGCAGATCGCTCCGCTGCGAAGGGGTTTGTAAGGAAAGAAAGCTCTGGATTTCACGTTTTTTATGGATGGCGCGAAGGCGAAGCGACGGATGTTGCAAGGAAAGGGGTTGAGAGCGATGGGTGATCTGGATCTGGTGCAGGTGGCGGGCTGGGAGCAGTATACGTGGCTGCGGCATGGGTTTAGTACCCGGGGTGGCGGGGTTTCTACAGTGTATGGAAAGGCTGGGATTGTTTCCGATTTGAATCTGGGTTGGACCAAAGAGGACTCCCAGGAGGCGGTGGAAGAGAATCGGCGTCGAGTGGTGAAGACAGTTGGGCAAAGTGCTGATTTCAAGATGGTTACGGTTCGGCAGGTGCATGGAGTTGGAGTCCAGGTGCTGCGCGAGGGTAACGATGTGTTTGAGGGCCGGCTAGAAACTCCTACCGGGCGGGCTGTGCTGGAGGGGGATGGACTGATGACCGGGGTGACGGGGGTGTTACTGGGTATCCAGACGGCGGACTGCGTTCCGGTACTGATGGTGGATGTGGAGCGGAGAGTGGTGGCGGCGTTCCACGCAGGCTGGCGAGGGACGGTGGCGGGGATTGTGGAGCAGGGCGTGGCGGCGATGGGGCAGGAGTATGGTTCGCGGGTGGAGGACCTGGTGGCGGCGGTGGGGCCGAGCATTGGGGCTTGCTGCTATGCGGTGGGCGAGGAGGTCCGGGGGGAGTTTAGGCGCGCGTTTGGGTATGCGGAGGAGCTGTTTGCAGGAGATAGGCTGGACCTTTGGGAGGCGAATAGGCGGCAGCTTGTGGTTGCTGGGGTGGGGGCGGCAAGGATTTTGGTGGTGGGGGAGTGTACGGGGTGCGCACGGAATGAGGATGGGGGGCGGCGGTATTTTTCGCACCGGATGGAGAAAGGGTTGGCGGGGCGGATGTTGAGTCTGGTGGGGGTGGTTTGAGACGAATTGTCTAGTGGCGGTGGACGTGTTTCTTTTCGCCGGGGAGGGCGGCGGGGGGTGGGGTTCGGTGGGGCCAGAGGCGGTGAGGGATGAGGTAGGTGAAGCCGGCTACGGTTTGCCAGGCGGTGGAGGTGGAGGTGAGTCCGTGGTCGAATCCAACGTCGAGGACCAGGTTTGGTAGCAGGGCGTAACCAAGCGCCCAGAGGGTTCCGACTGCGTTGCTGCGAGGGCTGGGGGAGCCGTGGATGGTGGTGGTGACGAGGGGTTGGGAGAAGTGCCAGAGCTCGCCGGTGAGTTCGAGCTTGTCGTGGAGTGTCTCGGGGAAGAGGTCGTGGGTGACGGAGAGGGTCTGACCGAACTGGGCGCGGCGGATGGGGTCGGAGGTCTGTTCGGAGACGACGAAGTTGGTGTCGTAGTGGAAGTCTCCGACGTCACCGCTGATGAGGACGATGGCGGACTGGGTGTAGCTGCCGATGTCGATGTCCGGTGCGGTCCCGGCGCGGACGCGGTGGATGTAGCCGAGGGAGAAGGTGGGGAGGAGGCCGGACTCCTTGAAGAGAATGCCCTGGACGCCAAGCTGGAGGTCTCCGGCGTCGCGGGTAGAGTAGGCAGGGGCGTCGGGGGAGGCGGGGTAGTGGGTGGCGGCGAAGGGCTGGGTGGGGAACTGCACCATAAGGCGCGGGTGGAGGGAGAGCTTGGTGACCTGATTGAGACTGAACTGGTGGGCGAGGTTGTCGGGAGATCGGGTGGCTTGCAGGAGGCCCTGCTCAATCTGGAGGTAGCCGACGGGCGGGATGTGGGCGGGGTTGGTGATGCTGGGCCGGGCGGGGTTGGCCTCGGGAACCTGGACGCTGTCGGGCTTGGCGGTGGACTCGGCGTTGTCGACCTGAACTGGAGTCGGGGTGGAGGTAGGTGGGGTAGATTTGGGGGAGGCTGGGGACTGGCTCTGTGGGCAGGCGGGGAGGGTGATCAGCAGGATGGAGAGGAAGAACCGGCCCGCCTTCGGAAGAGAGTGGCGAGCCGGTTTGGTAGAGATAGATGGTGTGGGTTTTAGGATGAGAGTGCCGCCGACGAGCCGCAGAGTGAGGCGAATTGGAACCGTGGAGCGGTAGTACTACATCGCTGGTGGGTGATGAGGATCAACCTCAGCCACAGGGGATGACTTGGCGCTGGAGGGGTTGACGGAGTCGCGAAGCTCTTTGCTGGGCTTGAAGAAAGGAACCCGTTTGGCGGGGACGTCTACCTTCTCTCCGGTCTTGGGGTTGCGGCCGATGCGTGCGTTCCGCTGGCGGGTCCGGAAGCTGCCGAAACCGCGGATCTCAATTTTGTCGCCAGACTGGAGTGCTCCGATGACGGACTCGAAGAGGGTGTCCACAATAATTTCGCCGTCGCGACGGGTAAGATCTCCGAGACTGGTTACTTTGTCGACAAGGTCAGCTTTGGTCATGGAAGGTGTCCTTTCGTGCGAAACGGGCACTGTGGATAAGAAAATGAACAACTTACAGCTAGTGTATCCAACTATTGCCGATGGCTAGTGCATTCCAGTCTTGCCACGGACTCGTACATTTACATTTTACTCATGTCCAAGTGCCTTCTCGAAACTATACGTCTGATTGTAGACGGGATAGGTGCCTGTTAGGACTCAACTAGGACTCAAATGGATACGAACTAGTACTACAGCTTATGACTCGTTTGGATGAGAAAGG
>JANYER010000055.1 GCA_025359825.1 Granulicella sp. | reverse complement strand
AGAACGTCACCGGCATCACGGCTTCGGGTTTCCGCAGCCTGGTTTCGGGCAACATTGTTTACAGCAACGGTACGGGTATCTCGGTCGGTAGCTACGACGGACAGTCCTCCGATCATGCGACCGTCACCAGCAATACGGTCCACGACAACACCGGAAACGGCATCTATGCATACGCCACCGCACTCGTTTCCGGAAATACCGTTTACAATCAGAAGTCGGGCACGGGGATCTACCTCAGTGGCGGTGAGGCGAAGCAGAACACTGTCTATGGCAACAACCGAGGCATTTATGCGACAGATGGGCTGGTTGATCTCAACCGCGTGTTCGAAAACTCCGGAGTTGGCATCACTGCTTACAACGGAACGAACGTGATCGCAAACCAGGTCTACAGCAATAGCACTGGTATCCTCGCCACAAGATACTACTACTACTATTACTACACTCCGTTCACGGGTTCCATCGTGAACAACCTGGTCTATTCCAACCAGGTCGACGGTATTGCCGTGGAGTATGCTGGCACCGGTGCGGCGATTGTGAATAACACGGTTTACACGCCGGTTGGTAACGCCCTTCATTTGATGAGTACATCGGGCACGACGGCGGTCCGCAATAACATCCTGTCGGTTGATGCCGGTTATGACGTGTACGTGGATCCGACCGCCGGGACGATCCAAAACAGTGATAACAACCTGTTCAGCAAGGGTGTTGCGGGTAGTTCCGGGTTCCTCGGCAACCCCCTCCGTTTTCTGACGGATTGGCAGTCCGCATCGAGTCAGGATGCCCACTCGGTCTCGGGTGACCCGAGTTTTGTGAATCCTGCGGGGAACGATAACACCCTCGGCTTCACCACCGAAGGTAGCGGTCACGACGGAGGCGGCGACGACAACTTCTATCTCAAGTACAACTCGCCTGCCGCGAAGAGTGGCGACCCGACTGCCGCGCCGGCGACGGACATTGAGGGATTCCCAAGGCCCACAACTGGTGGCAGCACGGTCTCGATCGGTGCCTATCAGTTCCGTGGCAACACCGCAGATGCAAACTCGACCCCGCCGACGGTCACTGCGGTTACAGCGCTTGGCGACTCGACAATCCTCCTGCCGAATGGCACCCAGACGATCAACCATATCCGCAAGATTCAGCTCACCTTCAGTGAAGATGTCAACCCGATCGACGCCTCCGACCCGGTCGTCTACGAGTTGAGGAGCACGACTCAAGCGAATCTGGTTTATATCCTCACTCCTAATAAGTATGTCCCAGGCTCGGCGAGCGAAACTCTCGACATTTCCCTACCTTCGGGGATCAATGCTCTGCCGCCTGACACATATCAACTGACAGCCTTCAGCCAGTTCACCAAGAGCGTTCACGACCTTGAAGGGACTCCGCTCCAGGGCAACGCTCTTTCCGGATTCCAGACCGGTTTCACGGTTCTCCCACTGATTTCAATCTCCCCAACGTCGGGCCTAACGACGAGTGATAATGGCAGCTCTGCCACGTTTACTGTGGTACTGAACCAACAGCCGACCGGCACGAACGCCTATGTGACCGTTCCCATCCGCATCGCAAATGCTGCGGATGGAATTGCCCGCAGCTCCTTCTCCGCTAGCAGCGTGGTCACGACGGGTAGTGTCACGTTTAATGCGTCGAACTGGAGCGTCCCTCAGATCGTGACGGTTTACGGGATCGACGATTATATCGACGAGGGTACCTCCAACATCAGCTACACAGTCGTGACCGATCCCGCACAAAGCAACGACCCGAACTTCAATAATCTGAACCCGGCCGACGTCACAGTCACCGCGCAAAACAACGATGTGGCCGGTGTTACGGTGACCGCTGCCCCGGGCTTGACACTCACGGAGTCGGGCGCGGGTAGCCAAAACACATTCACGGTCGTCCTCAACACGATCCCGCGTGCGCCGGTGACGATCACGACGGCCTATGCACCACTCGCCCAATATGCTTCGGAACCCGTTCATGCGGTCGTCACTCCGGCGACGTTCCACTTCGACGCAACGAACTGGAACATCCCTCAGACGGTCACGATCACGGGTCAGGAAGAACAGGTTGACGAAGGGCACAACACGTCGTTCCACGTCGTGGTCTCGTCTCCCGCAAGTACCGATGTGCAGTATGCGAACCTCGCGTCACAGAGCGTCGCGGTCACGGCGATCAACAACGACAAGGCCGGTATTACGGTCATCCCGGGTTCGAGCTTGACAGTGAATGCCGACGGTGGGACCGCAACCTATCAGGTCGTGCTCAACTCGCAACCAACCAGCTACGTCGTGCTCGCCTTCCACTCGAGCGATAAGACACTCGGTTTGGTGGAAAATACCAGACTGTTCTTCAACCCGCAGAACTGGAATACGCGACAGACGGTGACTGTGCTGGGTGTTGACGACGGCGACAGCGATCCATCGACGGATGATCGGACGTTTAACGTCGAGGCTCTCCCTTCCAGTAG
>JANYER010000051.1 GCA_025359825.1 Granulicella sp. | reverse complement strand
CTGCCGGAGGATGTGCGGGTGGTGATCTGCAACTCGATGGTGAAGCATCGGCTGGCGGATGTGGCAGGATATGGGGATCGCCGCGGCGAGGTGGAGGTTGGACAGGCTGTGGTGCGAGCCGAGCGCGGGGTTGCTTTGTTGCGCGATGCTTCGCTGGAAGATGTGGCGGCCTGCGCGGGGAAGATGAGCGAAGCGAGCCTGAGGCGCTGCCGGCATATTGTGACGGAGAATGCGCGGGTGATGGAATCGCGCGCGGCCTTGCTGGACGGGGATGTGGCGCGGTTCGGGACGATTATGAAGGCGGCGCATGCCAGTATGCGGGACGACTTCCAGGCAAGCTGCGAAGAGGTCGATGCGCTGGTGGAGATCGCCTCCGGGTTAGAGGGGTGCTATGGCGCTCGAATTACGGGTGGTGGGTTTGGCGGGTGTACGGTGAATTTGGTGAAGGTTGGGGCTGTCGATGGCTTTGTAGCCGCGGTGAAGGCTGGCTACAAGGAAGCTTTGGGAATTGATGCGGAGTGTTTTGTGAGTGAGGCTTCGGATGGTGCGATTGCGCTGAAGGCGCAGGATGCTGTGAAGGCGGGTTCGCGATGAAAGCGGTTACTGAGGGAAGCGTGTTTACGAAGAGTCCGCACCGGCGGTTCAATCCGTTGAAGCAGGAGTGGGTGTTGGTGTCGCCGAACCGGACGCTACGGCCGTGGCAGGGCCAGACGGAGAAGACGGTGGTGCCGGGGGCACTGGAGTTTGATCCGGAGTGTTATCTGTGTCCGGGCAACATGCGTGCCGGTGGCGCGAAGACGGACATGTATACGAGCACCTACGTCTTTGAGAACGACTACGCGGCGCTGAAGAGTGATGTGCCGGATGTGCGGTTGGATGAGGGCGGGCAGGGGTTGCTGGTAGCAGAGGGCGAGAGTGGGGTGTGCCGGGTGATCTGCTTCTCGCCGCGGCATGACCTGACGCTGGCGAAGATGAGCGTGGAAGAGATTCGCGCGGTGGTGGATGTGTGGACGGAGCAGAGCGTTGAGCTCAGTGCCAGCGACGATATTTCGTATGTGCAGATCTTCGAGAATCGCGGGGCGATGATGGGTGCGAGTAATCCTCATCCGCATGGACAGGTGTGGGCGAGCCGGTCGGTGCCGAATGAGGTGGTGGTGGAGCAGAAGGGGCAGGCGAAGTATTTGGCGGAGCATAGGTGCTGCCTACTATGCGCGTATCGGGAAATGGAGATGAGGTTGGGGGAGCGGGTGGTGGGGGTGAATGGGAGCTTTGTGGCGGTGGTGCCGTACTGGGCGGTGTGGCCGTTCGAGGTGATGGTGTTGCCGCTGCGGCATGTGGCTGGCCTGGAAGACCTGACGGGGGCGGAGCGGGATGGGTTGGCGGAGATGTTGCAGATGGTGACGTCGACGTATGACAAGGTGTTCGATACACCGTTTCCGTACTCGATGGGGCTGCATCCGGCGCCTTGCGATGGGGAGGAGCATCCGGAGTGGCACTTCCACGCGCACTTCTATCCGCCGCTGCTGCGGTCGGCGACGATACGGAAGTTTATGGTGGGGTTTGAGCTGCTGGGCGGGCCGCAGCGGGACATTACGCCGGAGACCGCAGCGGAGACACTGCGGGCTGCGAGCGCGAAGGAGTAGGAGGGTCTATGGTGCGTTGGTTGCTGGTTGGTGTGGGAGATATTGCGACGAAGCGGGTGATTCCGGCGATTCTGGCGGAGCCGCGTAGTGCTTTGTATGGCGTGGTAACGCGGGACCTCAAGAAGGCCGAAGTATATCCGGGTATCGCCGCGTGGGCGACGCTGGATGCTGCTTTGCAGGATGAGGCGATTGATGCGGTGTACCTTGCTTCTCCGGTGGCGCTTCATGCAGAGCAGGCGATTGCTTGTCTGAAGGCGGGGAAGCATGTGCTGTGCGAGAAGCCGGTGGCGATGAATTTTGGGGAGGCGGAGAGGATGTTGGGGGTGGCGGGGGAGACGGGGCGGTTGCTGGGGGTGAGCTACTACCGGCGGCTGTATCCGAAGCTGCGGCGGGTGAAAGAGCTGATAGTGGCGGGGGCCATTGGGCAGCCGTTGCTGGCGGAGGCGAACTGTCATGGGTGGCTGGAGAGTGAGGAGCGTGGTTGGTTGCGGGACCCGAAGCTGGCTGGGGGCGGGCCGCTGTATGACATCGCTTCGCACCGGATCGATGCGATGAATTATCTGTTTGGCAGGCCGGAGAGGGCTACGGGGCTGCGGTCGAATGCGGTCCATGCGATGGGGGTGGAGGATTCGGCGACTTGTTTGATTGGGTATGCGGGTGGGGTGCATGGGGTGGTGGATGTGCGGTGGAACTCGCGGGTGGGGCGGGACCAGTTCCGGGTGATTGGGACGGAGGGGGAGATTGGGATGGACCCGCTGAATGGGCCGGAGCTGCGGGTGCAGGGCCGGGTGGAGATGCTGCCGACGCATGCCAATGTGCACTACCCGCTGGTGGCGAACTTTGTGGATGCGGTTCTGGATGGGGTGCCGCTGGCCTGTCCGATTGGCGAGGCGGTGTGGACGGACTGGGTGACGGAACAGGTGATGCAGGGGCGGGAATAGGGTACCCCCCCCTCCCCCCGTATTTGCGCAAAATCTTCGAACGATGTGACTTAGGTCTGGACTTGATGTTGGCTTAGAGGCGTCGAGAGGGTGGTGGGGGATGGGGAACCCGGTTGGTACATGGGTGTTTTGGGGTGGGGATTTGTCAAGTCCGTAGCAACAAGCATATAAGTCAACGCGCCACGAAAAGGGGCCGGTCTTTGCCCCGTAGCAAAGACTGAATGCAATGACTTCAATGCGTTGTCTGATTTTTCGTCGTTGTGCGAAGTGTGAAACGTAGAGCAGGAGAAACCCTTATGAAACGCCACGTCGCGTTTTTTGCAGGTCTCGTATGTTTGGCAGTCTTGGCAGGTGAGCAGGCTGTAGCGGAGTCGGACAACGGGAAGTCGGACAGCGGGAAGTCGGACTACAGGGCGGATACGCGGGGTGGGGAGGTGAGTCCCTCAACCGGGTGGGAGCGGCCGAAGCTGTTGAAGCAGATCACGGTGTATGAGGACACGGTGCGCCAGGGGGAGGCGAGCCATGCTCCGGCGGGCGACTTGGCAAAGGTGTATGTGCAGCTGGCTTCGCTGTATGCGGATGTGGCGATGTATCCGAGGGCGGAGGAGGCGATCCAGCGTGGGATTGCGTTGCTGCGGCGGGATACGGGGTCGAAGCAGGGTGAGCTGGCGGCGGTGAT
>JANYER010000041.1 GCA_025359825.1 Granulicella sp. | reverse complement strand
TACGGCCCTGCTGCTCCTCTCGTCCGCAACCGCCCAGCAACCGGCTGGCGACAAAGTCGATCTGGATGCCCTGGCACAGATTAAGGCAGAGGCCTATCAGCATTCGCAGGTGATGGAAAACCTCTTCTACATCTCTGAGGTGTACGGTCCGCGCGTCACGAACAGCCGCAACCACCGGGCCGCCGCTGAGTGGGCGATGAAGCAGATGAAGGAGTGGGGCATGCAGAATGTCCATCTGGAGAAGTGGCCTTTCGGCTATGGCTGGCAGATCAAGAAGTACTACGGGGCGATCGAGTCGCCGACCTATGCTCCGATCCCAGGTTTTCCGCTGGCCTGGACGCCGGGTACGAACGGCGCCATTACGGCAGAGCCGATCTGGGCGCCCATCCACTCGAAGGAAGATTTCGCGAAGCACCACGGCAAGCTGAAGGGCAAGATTGTGCTGATGTTTGACCCTGCTCGGCTGACGCTGCACCTGCGGGCGGACGCGCAGCCTTCGCCGACGGATGAGGAGATTCTGGCACGCGGAAACTCGCGTGGCGGTTTTGGAGGCCCTGGCGGTCCCACCGGTCCGCCGAACCCTGCGACTGATCGTGACCCGAGCGGTCGCGGCCGTCCGGGCGAAGGAGCATGGGTGTATACGCCCACGTCGCTCGCCCTGGCATCGGCCAAGAACTCGGCCCTGCGTGCCGAGGTGAATGCCTATATGAAGGAAGAAGGTGCGGCCGCCGTGCTGACGCCGGGCTACAACGGCGATGGCGGCACGATCTTTGGCACGTACGGCGGTAATGAGGACCCGAAGGCTCCGGTTCCACCGCCCATCGTCGCCATTACGGCAGAGGCGTACAACCGCATCGTCCGTCTGCTGCAGCACAACATCACGCCGAAGCTTACGTTCGACGTTCAGGTGGAGTACCAAAAGGAAGACCAGAATGCCTTCAACGTGATCGGCGAGATTCCGGGCACTACGAAGAAGGATGAGGTCGTCATGCTGGGCGGGCACTTCGATAGCTGGCAGGGTGGTACGGGCGCAACCGACAACGGTACGGGCTCCTCGGTGGCGATGGAAGCGGTACGCATTCTGGCGACGCTGAAGAAGCCCATGGCACGCACGGTTCGCGTTGCGCTGTGGGGCGGCGAAGAGGAAGGTGTCTATGGTTCGACCGCCTATGTGCAGCAGCACTTTGCACAACGCACCACGATGGTGAAGACACCGGAGTATGACAAGTTCAATGTCTACTTCAACGACGACGGCGGCTCGGGCAGGTTCCGGGGTGTATCGGCTGGAGGCAGTCCGGAGATGGGAGTGATCTTCAAGTCGTGGATTGAGCCCATCAAAGACCAGCACATCGTCGCTGTTTTGGGTACGGAGTTCAGACCGACTGCGGCCCCGGGCGGCACGGACTCGACCCCTTTCTCGTGGATCGGCTTGAACGGGATTGGCTTTATGCAGGACCCGCTGGAGTACGGTACGCGTACCCACCACTCCAACGCGGACACCTATGACCGTGTGCAGAAGGATGATGTGATGCAGGGTTCGATGATCGAAGCATGGTTCGCGTATAACGCAGCGACCCGTGCAGCGATGCTGCCACGCATCCCAACCCCTGCGCCCGATCCAAATGCAAAGGGCCACGAATAAGCTGCTGCAAACAGGAAGGACACAAGGGTGAGGCCTATGGCTTCACCCTTTGTTCTTGCGCCCGGCTGCTTGTTTTTGCACATGGCTCCTTGTTCTTGCCCATGGCTGCCTGGGCGGCCCCTCACTCTTCCGAGTAGAGGGCGGTCTCGAAGCGGTGGAGAGCGGCGTCGGACCAGGCGTGGGTGGATTTGCGCCAGGTGTCGGACTGGTCGCCGATGAAGTTGGGAAAGTCCATGCGGCAGTATCCGCAGCGGGCCTGGAAGTCGAAGAGGCCCTGGGCGGTTCCGTCGAGGTAGAGCACGGCCTGCAGACCGTCGCGAGACCACTCAACGGCGGCGATGCGCTGGGGTTCGGGACGCTCGAACTCCTCGTCGGACTTGGCGAGGGCGGCGACGTTGTAGATCAACATGGCGTCGAGGATGCTCTCCTCCTGGGTCTGGTGAGAGCGGTCGCAGGCGTAGAAGTAGGCGGCGACGCCCTCATCCTCGAAGACGACGGTCCATGGATTCACAGGAGCACCGGGAACAGTGGTGGAGTTTGAGGATAGGAAGGCACGGCCGGGGGTAAAAGAGAGCGACTGCATCTCTTCACGATACGATACGTGGAGGTGTGATTTACAGGTCAGGATGGTTTGCGTGGTGTTTGCCGGATGAGGCTGCCGAAGATTGGGACGATTGAGATTGGGCGGCCGCAGCGGCTGGCGGCGCTGTTGCTGCTGATATTGCTGGGGCAATGCCTGTGGGTGGTGGGGCGGCAGCAGGTGTCGGTGAAGGACTACCGGTTTGCGCTGTGCGGGCGTGAGATGTGGGAGCGGCCCTCTCCGCTGGCGGGGTACTTTACGACCTGCGGCAATCTGAACGGCGATGGCACATTTGCGTACCGGGCGGCAGGGCTCCCTTTGACGATGCAGCGGCTGGTGCTGCTGGGAATCGACCATCTTCGCAAGCCTGAGAATCGGATTTACGCGAGCGGAAGTCTGAATGGGTCGACGTGGGAGGCGCGGCATGAGATCGGCAGCATGAAGTATCTGCTGCATCTGCCGTTTGTGTTCTTTACGCTGTGGCTGGGGGCGGGGTTGTGGTGGGTGTCGCGGCGGCTGTTTGGAAATGAGGGAGCGTTTCTTTCGCTGGG
>JANYER010000442.1 GCA_025359825.1 Granulicella sp. | reverse complement strand
GGGCGATGGTGGTCCGGGCGCTGGGATCCTGACGACTGACTCCGGGCTAACCGTGACGGGCGATGTACCAGGCAACATGCTGGTGCTGGAGACGAGTTCGGGCAAGACGTTGTGGCATGCGTCGCTGGGTTCGCCGATACGGAATTCTCCGATTACGTATGTGCTGGATGGGAAGCAGTACTTCATGACTGCGAGTGGTGGTGTGTTGTTTGCGTGGGCCTTGCCGGGAGCTGCGAAATAGGAGGGAAGACTGGAACGCGGATTCATGCGGATTAGGAACGGTGCGGCATAGACGGTAGACTGAAGAGATGCCACCGATCTTAAATGCGCAGGGACTGACCAAGGCTTTCGGCGCGACGCCGCTGTTTCGTGAAATTTCTTTTACCGTGAATGATGGAGACCGCATCGGGCTGATTGGGCCGAATGGGGCAGGGAAGTCCACGCTGCTGAAGGTGTTGGCCGGGGATGAGGATGCGGACGCGGGGGATGTTGCGATTCGCAAACGGGCCCGGGTGGGGTACGTGAAGCAGGAGTCGACGTTTGCACCGGGTTTGACGGTGCGGGACATACTGGAGCAGGCGCTGATCGCGGCCAAGGTAGCTGAGGGTGAGCATGAGGGGCGGCTGCGAGAGACCAGCGGACGGACTGGCTTCCCAGACATGAAGGCCGAGGCTGCGAAGCTGAGCGGCGGCTGGCGGAAACGGCTGGCGATTGCAGAGGCGGTCGTAACGCATCCGGATGTGCTGCTGCTGGACGAGCCTACGAACCATCTGGACTTGGCCGGGATTACCTGGCTGGAGGAGTTGCTGAATGAGGCTGATTTCGCTTGCGTTCTTGTTAGCCATGATCGTTATTTTCTTGAGAATGTTGCGACGGAGATAGTCGAGCTGAATCGGGTGTATGCGGACGGGCTGTTGAAGGTAAAGGGAAGCTATTCGAAGTTCATTGAAGGCAAGCAGGCCTACATGGAGGCGCAGAGCAAGCTGCAGGATGCTCTGAAGAACCGGGTAAAGATCGAGGTGGACTGGCTGCGGCGTGGGCCGAAGGCTCGCAGCACCAAGGCCAAGGCGCGCATCGACAATGCGAACGACTTGATTGGCCAGTTGAAGGAGGTCAACTCGCGAGTGCAGACGGCGAGTGCCGGGATTGATTTCTCTGCCACGGATCGTCAGACGAAGCGGCTGGTGGAGTTTGAAGATGTGAGCTGCGTGCTGGGCGATCGGAAGATCGTCGAGAACCTGAAGTTTCTGGTGACGAGCGGGATGCGGGTGGGACTGGTCGGGCCGAATGGCAGTGGCAAGACGACGTTGCTGCGACTGCTGACAGGAGAGCTGGAGCCTACGGCAGGAACGCTGAAGAAGGCGGCTTCGCTGAAGATTGTGTACTTCTCGCAGACGCGTGAGTTGGAGGAGGGTGTAACGCTGCGGCGTGCGCTGGCACCGGACTCCGACTCTGTGGTGTACCAGGGGCGAGTGGTGCATGTGGCGAGCTATGCGACGAAGTTCCTGTTTACGAGCGAGCAACTGAACCAGCCGGTAGAACGACTGAGCGGTGGTGAGCGCGCGCGGGTCTTGATTGCGAAGCTGATGCTGGAGCCGGCTGATCTGTTGCTGCTGGACGAGCCTACAAACGATCTGGATATTGCGACGCTGGAGATTCTGGAAGAGAGCTTGCTGGAGTACACCGGCGCACTTGTCCTGGTGACACACGATCGCTACATGCTGGACCGGGTGTCGACGATTGTGCTTGGACTCGATGGCAAGGGTGGAGCACAGACGTTTGCCGACTACAGCCAGTGGGAGGATTGGCGCGGCGAGAAGGTCGAGGAATCGATTGTGCCGGGGCAAGCGGGGACTGCAGTTGCTCCGAGTGCTGCTGCGCCTTCCAATGGTGCCTCCGCTGGTGGTAAGAAGAAGCTGTCGTATCTTGAGGCCCGGGAGTTTGCGGGAATTGAGGCGGCAGTGGACGCGGCGGAGGATCGCTTACAGGCTGCTCGGGAGAAGATCGAAGATCCGACGGTGGCGGTGGACGCCGCGAAGTTGACCGAAGCGCTGGCAGAAATGGACAAGGCGCAGGAGACTGCGGATGGGCTGTATGCGCGGTGGGCTGAGTTGACGGAGAAGGCTGGGTAGCAGTGCAGCTTTTAGCTACTAGCCAAAGGTCCGGTTTCGCGTATGCTGCTGGGACTATGAAAAATCTTCTAGCTGGGTTGGCGGTTGGGTTGTTGGGAGCTTCATGCGTTGCGCAGGGGCCGGTAGGGGCGAAGGCTGTGGTGCTGCACGCAGCGCGGATGGTGGATGTCGCGAGCGGCAAGGTAGTGGCACCGGGTGAGGTTTTGGTGGAGGGCGAACGCATCGTTGCGGTGGGTGCGAAGGTGGAGCGGCCGACGGGTGTTGAGGTAATCGATCTGGGCGATGTTACTTTGCTGCCGGGGCTGATCGATGTGCATGTGCATCTGTTTCTGCATCCGGGGGCGGAAGATTTACAGACGGTGCAGGAGAGCGTGCCGCAGCGCGTATTGATTGCGGCGGATGCGGCGAAGAAAGACTTGATGGCAGGGTTTACTGCCGAGCGCGATATGGGGACAGAGGGTGCCGGTTGCGCGGACGTGGCGGTGCGGGATGCGATCAATAGCGGGCTGATTCCGGGGCCGCGGATGCGGGTGAGCTGTAATGCGGTGGACCTGACGGGTGGGCATGAGGACGCGATTGGGTATAACCCGGCGCAGCATGTGCTCTCAAACGCAGACTATGCCAATAGTGTTGGCGATTTGGTGCGGGTGATTCGTGAGCAGCGGAAGGGTGGCGCTGATTTTACAAAGATTTATGAGACGGGCAAGGACTCCTACGAGGGTGGGGTGTTGAAGACTCCGTACCAGTACACCGAGGTGGAGTTGAAGGCGGCAGTGGCGGAAGCGGCGCGGACCGGCGGGGTGGGGCATGGGGTTTCAGTGCACGCGACAGGGGAGCCGGGGACAGGGTACGCGGTAGCTGCCGGTGTAGAGAGCGTCGACCATGCGTATGTGCTGAGTGAGGCGACGATGAAAGCGATGAGGGCGAAGGGAATCTTTGCCGTGCCTACGTTTGCGATCAGTGAGTATTTTGTAGAACAGGCAGGGGCTGAGGGGAAAGCAAAGCGGCGAGCGCAGCAGGACTTTCATGCGGCGGAGTTTAAGAAGCAGATGACGGCAGGGGTACCGTTTGCGGTGGGGAGTGATGTGGGGCCGTTTCCGCATGGAACGCAGGCGCGGGAGATGGTGTTGATGGGGCGGTATGGGCTGCAGGCGGCGGAGGTGCTGCGGGCCGACATGATTCATGGGGCGAAGCTGCTGGGTTGGGAAGGGAAGATCGGGGAGTTGAAGGCTGGCTACTTCGCGGATGTGGTGGCGGTGAAGGGGAATCCGCTGGAGGATTTGAGTGCGGTGGAGCGGGTGGTGTTTGTAATGAAGGGCGGGGTCATCTACCGGAAGGATTGAGCTGGTTCCACAGGCTTGCCTGAGGCTTTGCCCCAGGCTACCGTAGCGCGGGCTTACAGCCCGCAAAAATTAGTGCGTGCCTGCAGCTGCAAAATGTTACTTGAGGGTTTCGTGAAGGAAGGCCAGGGTGCGGGACATGGCTTCGGTGGCGGCGGCGGGGTTGTAGGTGGTGGGGTCAGCGTCGCGATTGAAGGCGTGGTTGGCGTCGTAGATGTAGACGGGGGCACCGGGGACGGCGGCGCGGACTGCGTCCCAGACGTCGGACTTGATGTGGGCGTCCTGCTCGCCGAAGTGGTAGATGGAGGGGGCCTTGGGCTTCTCGTCCAGGTAGAACTGTATGCCTCCGCCGTAGTAGGAGACGCTGGCGTCGACGTTGAGGCGGGTGTTGGCGAGGAAGGCGAGGGTGCCGCCCCAGCAGAAGCCTACGACGCCGACCTTGGTGATGCCGGGCTGGGCGCGCAGGTAGGCGATGGCAGCGTCGATATCGGCGAGGGTCTTGGCCTGGTCGAGTGCGGTGACGTACTGGAAGCCCTGCTTCATGGTGGTGGCGTTGTACTCGAGCTCGATGCCGAGCTGGACGCGGTCGAAGATGGCGGGCGCGATGGAGAGGAAGCCCTCGGCGGCGAAGCGGTC
>JANYER010000440.1 GCA_025359825.1 Granulicella sp. | reverse complement strand
GCTTGAAGCCCATCGCCATCGCCTCATGCTTTAGGAACGCAAACTCATCCGGCGTGTAGTAACGAGCCATCGGCAGATGGTCGCGGCTGGGCCGCAGATACTGCCCAATCGTCAGAATATCCACGCGCCGGTCTGCCAGGTCGCGGAAGACCGCCAGCAACTCGTGCATCTCTTCACCCAGCCCGACGATGATGCCCGTCTTGGTCACAATCTGGTCGCCATCGCGGTCGTGGAACATCTCCGCCGCAATCTCCTTCGCGTGTTTCAGGAAGTGCAGCGACTTCTCGTACCGTCCACCCGACTTCGCTACGCGATACAGCCGCGGCACCGTCTCAATATTGTGGTTCAGAATCTCCGGCCGCGCCGCCACTACCAGCCGTAGCGACTCTTCGTTTCCCTGAAAATCCGGCGTCAGTACCTCGACCCGGCACGCCGGTGCCTGGAGACGAATCTCTTCAATCACGCTTACGAACGCCCGCGCCGCGCCTACATTATCGTCATCGCGATTCACGCTGGTAACCACCGCATGGTTCAGTCCGAGCTGCGCCACCGCATACGCTACCCGCCGCGGCTCATCCAGATCGATCGGCTCCGGACGCCCTTTAGGCACCGCGCAGAAACCGCAACGTCGCGTGCAAAGATTGCCCAGCATCATAAAGGTCGCAGCCTTCTGGTTCCAGCATTCGCCGATGTTTGGGCACTGCGCGCTCTCGCACACCGTATGCAGGTTCAGCTCCCGCGCCATCTTCTTCAGCGCATGGAAGGTCTCACCCATCGGGGCCTTGGCCTTCAGCCACTCCGGCTTCTTCACCGGCTTGCGCGGCGAAAGCTCGATTTGAACGAGATCCGAGCCCTGCACCAGCTCGCTATTCGTTTGGGCCACCGGAGGAGTCATCTCCACGATTGTATCGCCCACCCATCCGTGAGCCCCAATTCGTCTACCGCAGCCGGTCCCGGACCTCGGGCCGTACCAGATACAAAAAGAACACCATCTCAAACAGCCCTCGCAGCAGGAAGAACGCTACATGGCTCTTCGTAAAGTAGTAGAAGTCCCCCACCGCCAGCAGCACACACCCCGCCATCACCAGCGAGTAGCCCCATCGCCGCAACCGCAGCAACCCGAAGATCCCGCCAGCCAGCATCGTGCACAGCGTCAAAACCCCATACTTGCCCCAGCCGGTGCCAAAGCCGCCGATCAGCGCGCCGTACACATTCACCATCGTCAGAAACAGCAGAAACATGCAGATCGCCGCCACACCCGGCAGCATCCTGCCCGCCTTCGCCTGCAATCTCTTTACTTCGCCAGTCTGCTCGTCCAATGTCTCTCCTAAAACTCGTGCCCACTACCTGTCCTACAAAGAATGCATATACGCCAGCAAATTCGTCAGATCGTCAGGATCCACCGTATCGCCCAGCGCCGGCATCAACCCACGTCCATGCTGAATCGTCGATGTCACCCGCTCGTCCGTGGCCGCCGCGCCACTCGGCAACGTCGGCTTCTTGAAGACTCCAACCAGCGCAGGCCCATGCCGCGGCTCGTCCTTACGGTCGTTGTGGCACACTCCGCAGCGGCTCTGGAACACTGTCCGCCCCAGCAGCTCCGACTTGTTCAGCTCATTAATCGGCTTCGGACTGGGAGGCACCTTGCACCCTACCATGCCCGCCAAACCACCCACCAGCACCACGCCAACAGCCGCCGCAACGATTTCCTGCCAGAAAGTTTTCACACCCTCATTCTCGCACCCACCCCGAAGCACCGCTACCTAGTTCGCAGCAGCAATCGCAGCGACAACCTTGTCCATCGCATCCCGGTCCGCATTGCTGCGTGGAGCGTGGTTCCCCACCATGATCGAAAAGATCACCGTCTTCCCACTCGCGCACTCCAGATAGCCGCTTAATGCCCGCGCCTCGCCCAGCGTCCCCGTCTTGGCAAACACATGCCCCGCCAGCGGAGCCTTCGGAAAGCGGCTCATCAAACTCCCATCCTCCCCACCCACCGGCAGACTCTTCTTCCAGTCCGCAAACCACGGCTGCCCCACCGCATACTGCAACAGCCGTGCCGTAGCCCGCGGAGTCACCAGATCATGCCCGCTCAACCCCGACCCATCAAACAGCACGAAGTCTTCTCCATCAATCCCCACCTTGGTCGTCATAAACGCCCGCACCACCCGCGCCCCCTGCGCCGTAGTCCCTACATCTCCCAGCGCATTTCCTAACTGTCGCAACATCAGCTCCGCGTGCAGGTTTTGGCTCACCTTGTTCGTAATCACAACATCGTCGCGCAAGGGGGGCGACTGGTGACTCGCCAGTGTTGTCATCCCCGCGTGCGTCCTTAAATCGCAATCATTCACGCAGGAGATAAGCCGCCTCCCTGATTTGGCACCGCCTATCGCCTCCCCAGCAGCGGGTAGCGGAACGCGACTTTGCGCCAGAAAACCTTCCTCTTCATAACCTTCAAGGTGTAGTGCCCTCGCCGAGCCCTTCACCAAAATCCCCTTCGCCTCCAGCATCGCCTTCAGCACCATGGCCGCGTACTCCGCCGGGTCCTGGATAGCAATCTCTTCCACATCCGGCACGCCGTGTAACGCAATCGACCCATACACCCGCAACACCTTGCTCCCGATAGCCCGATCCACCTGTACCGACGAGCCGCCGTTTGACGTACCCGTCCGCATACTCCAATCCACCCGGTAGTACGGCACAGCCTGGTCCAGCAGCACTGTTCCCACATCGTCGACCGCAGTCCCCGACCCAACTGTTAATGTCATCTGGTTATCGCCCACAGTGAGCGCGCTCACCGGCGCACCATAGCCCCAAACCAGATCATCTACCGCCCAATCCTGCGGATACGGTTCCCATGGAAAGAGCTGGTCGTCTCCCACTACATCCCCGGTCACCACCTGGATACCGCGCGCCGCAACCTGATCTGCCAACGCTTGCAGGTATCGCATCGGATCGACCTTCGGCGGCGGTGCATCCCCTGCTTGCCGCTTTGGACGCAACGCAGGAGAAACATACGGCACATCCCGCCCCGAAAGATTTCCATCTCCACCTCCTACCAACACCAGACTGCCTTCGACCGTTCGTGAGTCCGACCCACTTACCTTACCCACCACCTTGGTCTCAAACGTAGTTCCACCCCCTAGCAAAGCCATCGCCGTCGCCGTCGTATACAACTTCGCATTACTCGCCGGCTGGAAAAACTGTCCCTCATTCATCCAATAGATAGGGCTGCCATCCAACCCCATCACTTTCACCCCCCAGTGCGCCCGCACCACTCCCGGAGCCCCGAGCAACGCGCCTATCTGTTCGGCAAGCAGCCCACACGGAGCGCCCTGCACCGCCGCCCCGCCACTCGAACACCCCACCGGGCCGCCCTGCGCGAACCCCACCACGCCGCCCATCGACCACGCGCACACACACCCGATCACCGCACTCCGCAAACAACCTTGAAAGTCCATCATCCGCGCAGTCTAGCACCCCACCCCGGCTCATCCTCACAACAAAAATCCAGCCCGGAGAGCTTCAATCCAAACCCTCCATCTATTTCTTTCTCCTATCGAACATTCACTCCAAAGGACTTATGTTAAAAGCGCATCAAGAAGGGAATTTTTCCACTTTTCTTCTGCACAAAACTGCATATACTCCAGGAAGTCACCCATTATTGCGAAATAGCCCCTAGACTTCCCCCGCTCACTAGGTGCCTCGCTATTCCTGCGTACGTGCGCAGAATGTCCGCACTCATCTGTCCTGTTCTTCTCTCTGGCTCAATCTTTGTGCCCCGCAGACCTGTGTCTTAACCCTGCGGCCTAACCCAAGAAATGACTGAGAGAACAAGACCCTGATGCACAAGATTTTTCTGGCTTTTTTTGCAATGCTCTCCCTGAGCGCTGCGGCCTCCCCCCGCGTAGTCGTATCCAACCCCAGCTTCAAACCAGAACTCAGCACCGCAGACGTACGCCTGCCAGGCATCGCCGCTCAGGTCCAATCCGCCACCACCACCGGCACCACCTGGTACATCCGTCCCGATGGCGGCTCCCGCTACTCCGCCACAGCCACCAGCGGCCAATGCGACGGCCAGTCCGATGCTCCCTATAGCGGCTCAGGCACCAATCAGCACTGCGCCTTCAGCGACTACCGCTACCTCTGGGACGACCAGAGCTATGGCAACGACGCCTGGGTCATCGCCGGCGGCGATACCGTCATCCTCCGCGGCGGTCCATGGCGCGTCGGCTTCAATCAGTCCGGACCCAACGATACCTGGTGCGTGGGCGGCCAGGGCCCCTACGTTTGTCGCAATCCAACCATTCCAGCCGGTACCGCCGCCAGGCATACCCGGATCCTGGGTGAAAACTATGCCAGTTGCGGTGCCGGCAACAAGACCCAGATCTTTGGCGGTCACGCAGTCGACACCGCCCTCAACCTCAGCGGTGCCAAGTATGTCGACGTACAGTGCCTTGACATCACCCGGCACTCCGACTGCATCCGTCACGGCTCCCCGATATATCCTTCCGGATGCAATAGTGCCTTCCCCCTCGATGACTACGACTCCGAAGGAATCACCATGGACAACACCACCAGCGACGTCGCTTTGACCGACCTCTGGATCCACGGTCATACCGACCGCGGCATCATCGGTCCCATCGGCGGTCTCGTCACCTGTCTGCGCTGCAACATCAGTTACAACGGCATGGGCGGCTGGGACTTCGATGACGGCCGTGCCACGCCCTTCGGAGCCGGTGCCACCTGGAAGTTCCTCAACTCCATCATCGAGTGGAATGGCTGCAACCAGCAGTACCCCGCCGTCGACACCTACCCTGCTCTCTCCTGCTACAGCCAGAGCACCGGTGGCTACGGCGATGGTGTCGGCACAGCCACTAACACAGGCAGCGGAATGTCTGTCGTCGTCGACCATTCCATCTTCCGCTACAACACCCAGGATGGTATCGACCTCGGCCATATCGACGCAGGCAACAACACCCTCAGCATCACCAACTCCGCCGCCTACGGAAATAACGGTGGCCAGTTCAAGTGGGGCGCTTACTTCCAGACCGCGAACTTCACTAATAACCTCGCGTTAGCCAATTGCCTGCGTATGTCCCAGCCTCTCGCTGGTGCACCCTCCACCTACAACGTCAACCTCTCCGACTTCTGCCGCGCGCAGGACGCCATCTCGTTCAACTTCGTACAGGGCGGAACGTTATTGTTCGCGAACAATACTCTCGTCACCTACGCTCCTACCGCCTATGACATCGGCTGCTGGTCTTCCAGTTGCAGTAACAGCACCTTAACTTTCCAGAACAACATTACCTACGGCTACGACAATCCCACCACCTACAACATGGGTGGACAGGTCGGTGGCCCGGGAGATATCTATTACCAGGCTCCCATCGGCAATGTCATTCAAAAAAATAACCTTTGGTACGGCATGAGGAACGTCGGGCCTTCACGCTGTCCCACCACGGACGTCTGCGCCAACCCGCTGCTGATAAATGCGACCATCTTCAACGGAGAAGCTAGCCTCGACGCCGTCAACTTCACTCCCGCAGCCAACAGTCCCGCCGGATTTGCCTCACCAACCCTGTTTACCCTGGACCTCACCGGTACCGTCCGCCCATCGCCCCTCTCTGCCATCGGAGCATTGGAGCCAACCTCAACTTCACTTCCACTCTCTCTCCTCACTTCGTTGCTCACCCAGAGTGCGAGCCTGATTACCCCACTGCCAACCGAATCATCCACCGCAACACCCAGCACCCCGGCAACGACAGCTCCCACCACTGGAACTACCCCAACAACTACGACGCCACCCACCACGACCCCACCCACCACCACCACCGATTCCTGGTTCCGCATCGTTACCGAAGCAGAAAATGTCTACGTCGCATTGCCGTCCCAGTCCACCTACCGCTTCGGAACGGACCCACTCACCTGTCCCACCGGAATGATCTGCAACTGGATCACCGCTGGCCCGCTTGGCACAACCACCACCGTCCTGCCCTATTTCAGATATTTCCCCTATGACCCTGCACCCGGAGTCCTGAAGGAACTCGACATTTTGCAACTACCAACCTCGCAAAAAGTAGTCCTCAACATCAACGGCAGGAGCAGCACCATCGTCGTACCGGCCCACTAACCCGAGCCGCAATCCTCCAAATAACACCTGCATAGTCCGGGTGCCCCATCCTGAGCGCGCCTGATCGCGCGATGGGCGGGGGATCCACAACCGCAAACACCAGGGGCACTCCGCACACGCGGCAGTGCCCTTGGCATTTGCGCTGCACTTTACTGGAACTGCAAATCCCGTATAGACCCCACCCAACGATTCGGCTGGCGAGTCCCCCATGAATCCCCCAGCACGCCATAAAATCGCAGCATGGCCTCTGCTCCATACGCCCTTCCACCCCGACCCAGGTTCGACTGGCACCTCCGTACCCGCACGCTGGCGCTCGGCCCTCGCACCCGCATCATGGCCATCCTCAACGTCACGCCGGACAGCTTCTCCGACGGCGGCAGCTTCCTCTCCCCCGACCAGGCCATCACCCACGCCCTGCAACTCCTCGACGCAGGCGCAGACATCCTCGACATCGGCGGCGAGTCCACCCGCCCCAACGCCACCCCCGTCACACCCGAGCAGGAACAGGCCCGCATCCTTCCCATCATCGAAGCCATCTTAAAAGCCCGCCCCCAAACCATTCTTTCCATCGACACCTTCCACGCCGCAACAGCCCGCCTCGCAGTCGAGTCCGGGGCAGAGATCGTCAACGATGTCTCCGGCCACACGTGGGACCCCGCCATGGCCGCCACCTGCGCCCAACTCGCCTGCGGCGTCGTCCTCATGCACGCCCGCGGCACACCCCAGACCTGGCACACACTCCCCCCGCTCCCGCCCGGCCAAATCCTCCCAACAGTCTTAAGCGGACTCCGAGAAAGCCTTACCGCCGCCCACACCGCCGGCACTCCCAGCAACAAAATCCTCCTCGACCCCGGCTTCGGCTTCGGCAAACTCGGCGACGACAACTACGTCCTCCACGCCCAGTTCGCCCACCTCCACCAGCTCGGCCGTCCGCTCCTCAGCGGCACCTCCCGCAAAGGCTTCCTGCGCAAGACCCTTCTCCAGCTTCCCTCTGTGCCGGAGTCACTGCTCTACGCCACCACCGCCTCCAACACAGCCGCCATCCTCGCTGGGGCCCATGTCCTCCGCGTCCACGACGTCCCCGCCGCCATCGCCGCCGCGGCCATCGCCGACTCCATCCTCCACGTCACTAACTTGGAAGTAGCCACCTCCTAGCGACTTGGCAACAGCCCATGCACTCAACGAAACCCTTCGTCTGGTTGGAGAAATTTTCCTGCGAAGTCCGGTGCGGTTTCACACCACTACGCAGCGACTGGAACTACGAATCCACTTTCTCGATCGATATTTCATCCGCAGCGGCTACCAAACTCAATGTTGTCTGCCAGTCCTCAGCTTCTAGAGGTCGCGGAGTCATGCCAATTGCCTTTGCATCTTTGCCGTCTCCTAACTCTCTTTCCCCAATGCCCAGCTCTTTTAATTTGCGCGAGATTGAGAACAAGCCACCTTTTCCCTCAGCTTTGGTCAATATCCCGTCGTAGCTATCACCTGCGGATTTCAGTTTCTTTCCAAGATCAATAAAATCACCGTACATCCCCGCCAGCTTTCCATATGCGGCGATAGCCGTGTCCTTAATCAAACTTGCATTCTTTGCAATTTCTACCTGCTGCCAACCAAAAGCGACGGCTTTCAATAGCGCAATCAATGTCGTCGGTGTAGCCAATAAAACTCCCGAGTTCGCGCTAAATTCGATCAATCCCGGATCTTGCTCGAGTGCAGCACTGAACAGAACTTCGCTTGGCAAAAAACAGACAATAAAATCTGGCGAATCAATGAATTGTTTCCAATATTTCTTACCAGAAAGCTCGTTAAGGTGTGCTCGCACACGCGCAGCATGCGCTACAAGCTTGCTTGTTCTTATGGTCTCGTCTTCCGAAGTGCTTGCATCCAAAAACGCGTCTAAGGGAGTCTTGGCGTCGACGATAATCGTACGTCCGTTGGGCATCTTCACCACTAAATCGGGACGATAGTTTGCTTCTTCCCCGCGCACAAATTTTTCCACGTCAAACGAAGCATGCTCCACCATTCCAGCAAATTCAACGCATTTCTTTAGCTGCAACTCACCCCAGTTGCCTCGTGCTTTAGGCGCTCGTAGCGCGGACACTAGTTGAGTCGTTTCCTTACGCAACTCCAAATGAGATTGTTGAATGTTTTTAATTTCCGCAAGTACCGCTTGATAAGCTCCTTCCCGTTTCACTTCCAACTCCCGGCTGTGAGTTGAAAGCACACCTAGAGACTCGCGCATAGGTGTCAGCATCGTCTCAATTGCGGTTTCCTTTGCCGATAACTCTCTCTTCGCTTCAGCCTGCTGCTGAGACAACTGCTGTTGGGACAATTGCATAAGACGTCGGCTATTAGCGTCTAGTGCATCCACAGCAAGCGTTTCGAAGCTTGCTTTTAAGTTTGTCCCCACATCCTTCAGGTCTTGCAGCTTTTCTTCAGACGCCTTCTGCTCGGCTGCCAATTGCGCTCGCAAGGCCGCAGTTTCTTGTTTAGAAGTACTCAGCAAACCTCGCTCTACAGATATCTCTCGTTCGCGCATCTCAAGCAAACTTCGAACCGTTGATGTTTCCGCCTCCCGAGCTGCTACTCTCTCGGCAATGCCAGCAGTAACTGCTGCCGCGCGACCCTTTGCCACCAGCCATCCTAATGTGCCGCCAACCACTGCGCCTAACACGAACCATACGACGGTCAAAGTCTCCATATTGATCAATTTACGCTGAATGTTCGCTTCTCCCAAAGAGATATTTGGCGATTTAAATCTAAAGATAATAGTAAGGAGCAGTCAGACTGATTGATATGCTCAGCGATGAGCGGCGCGTTCATCTCACCGTCTCCTCTTCAGGAATAATTCTTCTACCCAGCTTCATCCTTATGTAGTCATCGCATAACACTCTTGACAAATCCACGCCTCAAAACGCCCCCGTTATCGCTTATCCCGCGTTCTCCGCGCCCCTCTGCGCTCTCTGCGTCCGTCGTTCCAGAACCTTCCCAAAACCCCAAGTCCACCCTTATCTCTAATCGTTACCGGATTTTGCCCAAATACGGGGTGGGAGGGAGGGCCCCACTACCTCTCCAATCGCCGAAGCGGGAGTCTAAACCCACAGCACCACACATGCGGCGAACCCAGCTTTGCTTTACACTCAACAGGGCGCTCAGTATCCTTAGAACTTGGTACTTCGCAGTTGGCACCACAGCACTTTGCGCCCTGGCACCCGGCCCGGCAATAAACCGTCCGGGCATACTCCAGTAGCATCCAACACTCTGATTTTTAGATTCAACCGAAGACAACAGGAGACACACATGGCAGCAGTAGACGAGAAAGTAAAACAGATTATTGTCGAGCAGCTTCAGGTCGATGAGGCCGAAGTTACCCCCGGCGCAAGCTTCCAGGAAGATCTCGGCGCCGACTCTCTCGACGTAGTCGAACTCGTCATGCAGTTCGAAGAGGCCTTTGACATCCAGATCCCCGACGAAGACGCCGAGAAGATCAAGACCGTCAAGGATGCTGTCGACTACATCGAAAAGAATCAGAAGGCGGCCAAGTAGCAATGTCCCAGGTGGAGAATCCGGAACTGTACCAGCGGCGGCGCGTCGTCGTCACCGGCATCGGCCTTCTGTGCGGTGTCGGGAAGAACGTGTCTGAGGTCTGGACCGGTCTCCTCAGCGGCAAGAGCGGCATGGCCGAGATCAAGGCATTCGATCTCACCGGCCACTCCGTGCGCTTTGCTGCAGAGGTCAAGGACTTTGACCCGCTCCTCTTCGTCGATAAGAAGGAGTCCCGCAAGATGGGCCGCTTCATCCATTTCGCTCTGGCCGCTTCGGCGGAGGCGATGGCCCACTCTGGGCTCATCATCGACGAGACCAATCGTGACCGCTTCGGAGTGCATATCGGCTCCGGTATCGGCGGCTTCGACGTCATTGAGCGCGAACACTCCAACATGCTGGCGGGCGGCCCGCGTAAGATCTCGCCCTTCTTCATCCCCGGCTCCATCGTCAACCTCGCTGCTGGTCACGTCTCTATCAAGTACAACGCCCGCGGACCCAATGAGGCCACCGCGACCGCCTGTACCTCCAGTGCCCACTCCATCGGCGACGCCTTCCGCATCATCCAGCGCGGCGATGCCGACGCCATGATCGCCGGGGGCACTGAAGCCGCCATCACTCCCATGGGAGTCGGCGGGTTCGCCGCCATGAAGGCCCTCTCCACCCGCAACGAAGACCCCACCCACGCCTGCCGTCCCTGGGACAAGGACCGTGATGGCTTCGTCGTCGGTGAAGGAGCAGGAATCCTCATCATGGAAGAGCTTGAGTTCGCCAAGGCTCGCGGCGCAAAGATACTTGCAGAAGTCATCGGCTACGGCATGTCCGCCGACGCCTTCCACATGACCGGGATGGCTCCTGAAGGTGAAGGCTGCTTCCGCGCTATGTCTGCCGCCCTCAAGGTCGCAGGCATCACGCCGGACATGATCGACTACGTCAACGCTCACGCCACCAGCACCCCGCTCGGCGACGCGCTGGAGTCCAAGGCTATCGAGAACGTTTTCGGTGTCCGCGCACTCGACCATGAGCTGCTCGTCTCCTCTACCAAGTCTATGACCGGCCACCTCCTCGGCGGCGCCGGCGGACTGGAAGCCGGCATCACCATCATGGCCATGCTGGAGCAGACAGCACCACCCACGATGAACATTGAAGAGCTTGATCCCCAGTGCCGCCTCAACTACGTCCCCAACGTCCCGAAGGCCGCAAAGATCGACTACGCTCTGTCTAACTCCTTCGGCTTCGGTGGCACCAACGCCTCGATCGTGATGAAGCGCTGGAAAGAATAAACCGACACCACACGCATTACGAAGAGGCCTGGCGAAAGCCGGGCCTCTTCTGCTTAATCGCGCAGACTTGATTTATAAAGGTTCACCGGAGAATCCCACCATGAAGCTGCTGTCCGCCCTCGTACTCGCCACCGCAACCGCCGCCACAACCATTGCCATGCAAGCCGAAGTTACCCTCCCCAAAGTCATCTCCAGCCACATGGTGCTCCAGCGCGACATGCCCATCCACCTGTGGGGCGACGCCACACCCGGCGAGCAGGTCTCTGCCGCCTTCCGCAACACCAGCGGCACCACTACTGCCGACACCACCGGCCGTTGGAGCCTTTACCTCGCAGCCCAGCCTGCCGGAGGCCCCTACCCCCTCACCATCAAAGCCACCAACACCCTCCAACTCGATGACATCCTCGTCGGTGACCTCTGGGTCGCCTCCGGCCAGTCCAACATGGAGATGCCGCTCGCCGGCTTCAATGCCACCACGCCCATCAAGGACAGCGAGAAAGAGATCGCCGCCGCAAACTACCCTCAGATCCGCCTCCTCCACGTCGAAAAAGACACCTCCGACTATCCCCTCGATGATCTCAAAGCAGTCACCGGCTGGTCGCTTTGTACCCCCGATACCGCTCGCAAAATCTCCGCCGTAGGTTACTTCTTCTCACGCGCGATCCACCAGAAGGAGCACGTAGCCATCGGTCTCATAGACTCCACCTGGGGCGGCACTCCAGCCGAAGCCTGGACCAGTATGACCGTCCTCAGCGCCGACGCCGGTCTTATGCCCGTCTTCAGCGCACGTTCCCGCAAGATGGAAACTCAGGCTGCGGCACTCCGCCTCCAGGAGCTCGATGCCGCAGACAAAGCTCAGGGCAAAACCCCGCCCGTCCGCGCCTGGCGACCCGACCCCGCCTCCCACCGCCCCGCCGCTCTCTACAACGCCATGATTGCCCCTATCGTCCCGCTCCCCATCCGTGGCGTCATCTGGTATCAGGGCGAAACCAACTCCGCCCCAGGCCAGGTCGATCTCTACAGCCGCCTCTTCCCGGCCATGATTCAGGATTGGCGCACCCAGTGGCACCAGGCTGATCTGCCATTCCTCTTCGTTCAGCTCTCCGCTTACGGTGCCAACCCCAACGACAACTGGGGCATCCTCCGCGACGCCCAACGTCGCACCCTGCACCTTATCAACACCGGCATGGCCGTCTCCATCGACGTCGGCGACGAGCACAACATCCACCCCGCCAACAAACAGGCCGTCGGCGACCGTCTCGCCCTGCTCGCCCGCCGCATCGCCTATAAAGAAAACCTTGTCGCCGCAGGCCCGCTCTTCCGCTACGCCTACCCGGACCAGAACGCAATGCACGTATGGTTCGATAACGCCGCCGGCCTCAAGTCCTCCAACGGCACTCCGCAGGGCTTCGAAGTAGCAGGCACCGACGGGATCTTCACCCCAGCCACCGCCAAGATCGAGGGAGACTCCCTCACCGTCTCCAGCCCCACTACGCCAGCCCCACGCTACGTCCGCTACGCCTGGGCCAACTATCCCACCGCCACCCTGTACAACGCAGCCGGACTACCCGCAGCACCTTTCACTACCTACCCGGTGCCGTAGCGCCAGAGGCCGACCTTATCCCGTAAACGCCGCAATCCCCGTTTGGAAGAGCACGTAGATCCCCCACCACCCAAACACCACCATAGCGGCGGCGCCTTTTTTGATCCCCGCCACAGTACCCACACCCATAGTCAGCAATAGCGCCGCCCAGATCGCCATAATGTCTACCGAGCTCAGCAGGGTCACTATCCACTGCGGAGTGCCCGAGTTCATCAGGTAGTAGCCGATATTCGTCCCCACCGTGTTCTTGATGTTGAACGAGTCTCCGGAGATGCCGGCAAATACTGTCACAATCGTCAGCAGCGACGTCACCAACAGCGGCAGCGTTCCATAGAACCACACCGCCAGCATCTGTTTATACGTCGCCCGTCCGCCAAACACAAAATTTGCAGTGCCTAGAAAGATGCCGGAGACGATCAATCCAATCACGATAAAGAATACCGGCGCGACATACATGAACTTGAACTGCATCTCCATGCCATGCCGCATCGCGACCGCTTGCTCCGGCGTTGCGTTCGCCATCCTGTCTTCCAACGCAGCGGACTGATGGATGATTCCCTCAATCAGCGTCGGCAGTCCAATCTTGCTCAACACCACATACGAGAAGACCAGCGATATCACGGCTAGCAACAGAAACGGCATCCACCAGCTTGCATCTCGCTTGATATCGTCGAATGTCTTCGACGGTGCGATATACGCGTCCACCACCCGCTCCACCTGGCTCAAACGCTGCCCCTGCTCTAAAGCCTCATTCTGCGCCAACACTCCGTCGTTCATCGTCTCTCCAATCGTCGTTTGAGGTAGCTGGCGTTTAGGTACAACACGCTTCGCTCCTGCTTCTAAGCCCGTCGCACAGAATTGTAGCCCGCGAAGCGGGCTACTGAACCAAAATCCTTCACGCGGTTCCGTCGTCAATGAAATACGAAGAGCTGCATCAAGTTCAATCGATCGCGCGGGGCCTTGAACTCACCTCAATGCATGGGCTTCCAGGAAGCGATCTTGTACCCTCCGGTCATTCCCGAGGCAATACCCTTCTGCGCCGCGTTGTCCCAACTCAACCGCCGTCCACCTACTCCCTCCCAGGCTAGCGTCCCATCACCAAACACCCTCACAGTCCACTCCTTGCTCTCCGGGCTCTCCGTCGAAGCTCCGATACCTGCGACCGGGAACACCGAGCCAGCCTTCACATACACCGGAATCTTAGCGGTACTCGCCGGCACGACAATCGAGCCGCCGCCCTGCACTAGCTCGCCCGTCCAGTAGTCGCACCATGCACCCGCTGGCAGCACAACCGTCCGCTCCACCTCGCCGGCAAACAATGGTGCCACCATCATGCGGTCGCCGATCATGTACTGGTCATCCACCTTGCGGAGCCGTTCATCCGTGGGCCAGTCCAGTAGCAGCGCGCGGAAGGGTGGTGTCCCGTCCAACGCATACCTTGCAAAGGCCGACATCAGGTACGGCACCAGCTCCATCCGCCAACCGATAATCTCGCGGCAACGCGTCTCCAGCGCCTGCCAGTTCTCCGCCAGCTCGTCGGCATTGTTCTTCGGACGATCAATCTGCTTCCATGGTGGGTTCTTGATGTACCAGGCATTGACCATCGCGAGCGGCGAGAACACCACGCTCTGCAGACGCCGCACGAGGTCCTCCTCGCTCTTCGCATCCCGCACCTCAGGACACCACAGCAGCCCGGAGAAGCCGCTCGTCACTACGCCACGGATGAACTGCCTGTGATCGTACAGATCGCTGTACAGCACGAAGGGATACGGTGCCGCCAGTGCCCCGCTCGACCGCACCAGTCCGTACGTTGCCAGCTTGCGCTGCTGGAACTGACGCCAGATTGCATCCTGATACCGCAGCCCGAAGACCCCATGCATCTGCTCGCCATCCACTCCGGAAGGGAAGCGGCTGAGGTCAGGAAATGACCAGCCGCCGGTGTAGTCGGAGTTGTCGCACTCATCCAGCTTGAAGCCCGACACCCCTGCATCGATCAACTGCTTGCCGTGGTACTCACCGAAGATGCGCCGCGCCGGCTCGGCCGCGAAGTCCGGCACCAGGCCGCCCCACACCCCATAGTCGCCCGAGTGCGGCAGCAGTGGCTCGAACAGCGGGCTCGCCGGATTGGTGAATGCGTGCTCCCACAAGTTCACCTTCATGTGCTGAGATTTCATATCAGCGAGCAGCGCCGTGGGATTTGGGAATCTACCCTTATCCCAGACAAAGGTGCAGGAGTACGCATGGCTATGCCACCCCGGCTCCAGTCCAAACACATCGCAGGGAATCTTCCGCTCACGAAACTCCTTCGCCAGCGTGGCTAGGCTCTGCTGGTTGCCCTTGCCGTCGCCGCGGTACCAGAACCCCAGCCCCCACTCCGGCGGAACACATCCTCCGCCTGAGAAGAGGTTGTAACGCTGCACCACCTGCATCATCTCCGGCCCCGCAAAGAGGTATACCGCAACGCCCTTCGCCCGCGGCACCTCCACCATCACCTGCCCCTGCTCGGCCAGCATCAGGTCGTGGTTCTCCTCCGGCGTATGCACCCCTGCTGGAACAAGAGGCGCCGCCTTGGTCGGCCTAGGTCGAGCATCGCCGCAGTAGAACTCCACCTGCCGCGCGCTATCAACCAGCACTCCGTAGCCCTGCGTACTGACATAGAACGGCACCGGCGCGTGCGAGTCGCCCGTATCCAGCTTGGGGTCCGCATTCACCCGGATCGTCCGCTTCTTGCCGCGGTTCTCCATCGAGAGCAACTGCAGTCCAAAGCCGTAGATCTCTTCGCCGGATACCAGCGGCAGCCAAACGGTGCAGCCCCGGTCGCCGATGCTGCCACGCAACTCAGCCAGTGGAGCGGCAGAGACGGCCGGAAGCTTCGTCAGCCCCTGCGCATCCATCGCCACGGCTTGCGCCACGACTGGCGTGTAGGCCTCAGGGACCCCCAACACACCCTTCCAGACCCCCGGTGCAATACTCACCCAGCGAAGTTTGTCGGATCCTTCGGAGTTACCCGCCGGAGCAGCCTCCGCCCCTCGCGATCCAACAAGAGCCAGGGAAGCTCCCAAACCCTGCGCTAGCTGTCGTCGATTAATCAGTGTCATTCGCAACCTCAATTCCAAGTGCCAACCAGTCTGCCACATCGGCAGCAATAAGGCTCTTCAGTCGCGCCATTCTTGTTCGAGCCTTCTTAAACAAAAGCGATGGCCTCCAATATAGGAGGCCATCGCAACCATTCAGAAACGGTGAAGACTACTACATCGATACGCCGCCCGCATTCTTCTTTTCCTTCTCGGCTTCGTTGGCCTTGCGTGCGCCCATGGCCTTCTGGCTCCACTCATCCGCCTTCGTCAGATCAGCCTTACGCGCTGCATCGTCGCCACAGGCGAGGTCAGCACGACGGCGATAGGTCAGGTTCAGGTACGACATCGCATCATCGTAGGTCTTATTGAGTTCGACAGCCTTCTCAAGATACTGCAGACCCTCGGCTACAGATGCGCTGTTAGCAGCCTTGAGCTTCTCGCAGGCACCTTTGCTCTTCTTCGGGTTGCCGTCGCCAGCATCGGTCAGACCGTCTGCGGCGAGGATCGTAATCGCCTGCTTATACGACTGCATCCAATTCACAACGCCAATGGTGTAGTACGCCTCAGCCTCATTCGGGGCGATTGAAATGACCTTCTTCTCATATTCCTTCGCTTCATCCAGCTTCTTGATGTTGCGATCGATGGAAGCGATCTGCTTCAACGCCGTTAGATCCTTCGGGTCCTTTGCAAGCACTTCGTTGAAGCCGTCGATCGCCTTCTGTGCAATCTTCAGGTTCTCTGGAGTATCCAGGTTCGGAACCACCTGGTACGAGTACGAGGTCGCGAGATACAACTTCGCCTGCTCATACGCAGGGTCCAGTGCAATCGCGGTCTGGAAATGGTTCACAGCCTCTTCGTACCGGGCGTTCTTGAAGGCCTGAACACCCTTGCCGAGCTGGTCGCGGGCCTTCAGCTTGTTGCATCCGGTTGTGCTACCCAGCAGCAAAGCCAGCAAAGCGGCCGAAACCGGAATCCGTGCGGATAATCTCATGGGGCGTGTCATCTCCTTCAAAATAGGCGCGACTTATATATTCGGGAAGCTGTTCGTTATACAGAATATCAGCTTGCCGATTGATTGTAACGGCATAACAGATTCTATGCCTAGAGCGTGCAACCGACATACTGCGAACGATTCAAATTCAACACATTTTCGAATTCAGGAGATACATCACAGCAACCGACCCCTGAAGACTGCTCTTCTTTAGGCTCTGTTAGCAAGTGCAGAACTCACAAAAGACGCTGCCAGTCTGCCATAAGTTTCAGCTTGTTGCGTCTTCAAAAATAAAGGGCGACCCAGTCTCGAGAGTCGCCCTCTATCTCTACAAATTAACGCTACTGTCCAGATTCGACGCGCGGTGTAATCAGGCCAATATTATCTACGCCAGCCTGATGACCAAAGTCGATGACTTCGGCAACCTTGCTGAAGTCCAAGTCCTTATCGCCCTTGACGAACATGACCTTTTCCTGGCGGGTCGAGAAAATCTCAACCAGCTTCGGTTCAATCGCGGTCTTGTTGAAGTCGTCCTGATTAATTTTGTAGGACGGTGCGCCAGCGCCGTTCGACAGTACCTGGACAACGATCGTGCGATCATTTGGGTTGTCCTGGGTCTTGTTCTTGGGTGGCTGCGGGACTAGGGTATCAAGTCCCTTCGGAGTCACCGGCACAATCACCATGAAGATAATCAGCAAAACCAGAAGAACGTCGATCAGCGGTGTTACGTTGATCTCAGATACTGCTCCGCCCGAAGGCCCTGCACCCATTCCCATCGCAATCTCCTTGGTACCGGTGCTCTCAGGCTACCGGCCGTTTCATTCTTACGTAGGGCTCGTCGCATACTGCCAAACCGAAAACGAGTCCGGACTACTTCTTTACTGGCGGTGCGTCTGCTTCGCGCTTCTCAGTCAACAATCCAAGCTGGCTCACGCCAGCCGAACGGATACCGTCTACGGCGTCCATCACCTTGCCGTAGTTGGCACGAATGTCAGCGCGTAAATACACATGCTTGTCGGTCTTGTTCTCCAACTTCGAAGTGATCTTGCTTCCAATATCGTCGATCGTTACTTGGTCGCCGCCCAGAAACGTACGTCCATCGCGGGTTACAGCCACGATGACTGCGTCTTCCTTGTTTGCGTCTTCCATTACCACGGCAGCGTCCGCCTGCGGCAGGTCAACGTTCACCTTGTTGTTCAACATCGGTGTGATGACCATGAAGATGATCAGCAGCACCAGCATCACGTCCACCATCGGCGTCACGTTGATGTTGGAGTTGACCTTCTTGCCTTCGTCCCGCTTATTGATACCCATTCTCTTTACCCCGTCCTGATATCGACATCATCTAAACCATCTAAGCCGGCATGCAGTAAGCCGAACCTCAAGGCCGCAACTCAACGTTGTCCCTCTGGGGGAGTCCATGTTCTCCGGGTGCCGTTCGCTGGCGGCAGCCCGGAGTTACATGCAGGATCTTCCAGAGATACAATGAGCAACCGTTTAGCGGTGGCTCTGCTTGATGAAGTAGTCCACCAGCTCGGAGGAGCTGTTGTCCATCTCGACGTCGAATGATTCAACCTTACCGGTGAAGTAGTTGAAGGTCATAACGGCAGGGATAGCAACGAGCAGACCGAAAGCGGTCGTTACGAGAGCTTCCGAGATACCGCCGGCGACTGCGCCGATACCCGAGGTCTTCTGCGTAGCAATCTGCTGGAAGGCGTTCAAAAAACCAACTACCGTACCGAACAGACCGATAAAGGGTGCCGTCGAACCGATCGTTGCAAGTCCACCCAAGCCGCGCTTCAGCTTGGCGTGAACGATTGCTTCCGAGCGCTCCAGGGCGCGCTGCGAGCTCTCAACCTGCTCTTCGGTGATTGCGCCGCCCGAACCGAAGCTGCGGAACTCCTGCAGACCAGCCGTAACAACTTCAGCAAGGTGCGACTTCTTGCAACGGTCGGCAACCTTGATCGCCTCGTCCAGACGGCCGTCCTTCAATGCGCCGGCAACCTTCGGTGCAAACTCGCGAGACTGCTTACGAGCAGCGGAGAAATAAAGCGCGCGATCGATAATGACAGCAAGGGACCAGATCGACATGATGAAAAGCAGAACTACGACTGCACGGGCGAGATTGCCCATGTTGCTCCACAATCCCAAAGGGCTGAAGCTGACAGCAGCTTCTTCAAAGAAAATGGCGAGGGTCGAAGGTACATGAGCGAAGTTGGTGAGTTGAGCGAGAATCACTGGAATCTTTCCTCCTGGATGAAGCTTGGTTGAACTGTATCGTTCCCAATTTGGGTCGAGAATACCCCAAAAGTTTTAGACTGCGGAAATATATTGGAGTGGCCCATCACGCTGCAAGCCACTCCAACAAACTATCCGAAGAAAATCAGGCTGAAATGCGGTTAGCTGCCAAAATTGAAGTTTACCGTTACCGTGGTATCGACCTCGGTTGGCTCACCGTTCAGAAGATAGGGCTTGTACTTCCAGTTGCGCACTGCGTCGAGCGCACTGGCGCGCAACATCTCAGGTCCACTGACCACGGTCAGGTTCTCGACCGAGCCCGTCTTGGAGATCACCGCATGCAGCACAACAGCGCCGGAGACGTGGGCAGCCTTGGCAATCGGCGGATAGGTCGGGTTTGCGCCAGAGACCTTCGCGCCCGACATAACACCACTCGATACGCGCTGAGGACCCTTCGGAGGAGCAACCGTCACCTTAGGTGGGGGTGCTGTTCCAATGCCGCCCATCACGCCGCCAGGTACGCCGCTGCCACCGCCCATGCCAGACATACCGGCAACACCGGCCATCTGCGGTGGGGGGGCCGCGTCTTCCTTCAACATCTTAATATCCTTAGGTATCTTGGTCGGCGCATGCAGGCCCTGATCAACCTCGGACACCATCTTGATCGGCTTCATCACCTGCGCCGGAGGTGGTGGCGGAGGCGGGGGTGGGGGTGGGGGTGGCGCGGAAAGCATCGCGGTCATCGCCGTCTTCGGCAATGCTTCCGGATACAGCAACGGAATCAGAATCATGGTGCCCAGAATCGCACCGTTGAAAACGAACGTCCCAATCATCCAGTACTTGGACTTGGTCTTGATCTGACCGCCGGATTCCATCAAAGAGTCTTCAAACATGTTCAGCCTCTCAATCGTAAAGAAGAGCTAGTGATGTTAGACACCGTACTTTGCAGCTTTGTTCCCGACTAGTTGGATTGACGCCGATTTATTTTTTCGGGTCACCCCGAAATCGTCCAGTCGCCAACACTATTTAGCAGGAAACATTTCTTGCTAATTCCATAGGCGACTTTGCCCACGCACTACAAGCTGAACTTCTGCCCCCAGGATTCTACTCCTGTTACGCCTTCGCCCGCTTCCCTGCCGGCAATGTCGCAACCTTACCCCGCGACGCCCGCCAATCCTGATACGCCACCAACATCGGTGCGGCAACCGCGATCGAGGAGTAGGTCCCGATCAAAATGCCGATCACCAACGCGAAGGAGAAACCATGCAACACTTCGCCGCCAAACAGATATAGCGAAACCACCGTCAGAAAGGTCAGTCCGGAGCTCAAAACCGTCCGGCTAAGCGTCTGATTAATGCTGCGGTTCACAACCTCCGACAGGCTCTCCCGCCGTGATAGCGCGAGGTTCTCGCGAATCCGGTCGAAGACGACAACAGTGTCGTTCATCGAATAACCAATCAATGTGAGGATTGCTGCGATAACAGTAAGGGTAATCTCCTGGTTCGTCAAGCTGAACGCGCCAACCGTGATCAACGTGTCGTGAAATACCGCTACGACCGCTGCCACGCCGTAGATCAGCTCAAACCGGAACCACAGATAAATCAACATCCCCAGCAAGGAGTACAGCGTCGCCAGGATGGCCTGCTTCTGCAGCGCCTTACCGGCCGTCGGTCCAACGATGTCCACCTGCTCCACTATGAAAGCTGAGTCGTGATAGTTCGCCGCCAGGGCACGCTCCACCGACTCGCGTCCCGCATCATGCGCAGCATCGGTCGCGGTCGACTGTGGCAGGGCAATGATCACCTTGTTCGCAGCGTTACCGCTCGGGTCGCTGATCCGCTGGATCCGCGCATCGTGAACGCCAGATTGGTCGATCGCCGCGCGGATGTGGTCTTCGTTCGGAGTCGACGTGAACGCCACCCGCACCTGTGTGCCGCCTTTGAAGTCCACGCCTAGCGGAATGTGGTGCCAGAACAGCATGCTCAGCAGCCCCGCTACCGAGAAAATCAGCGAAAACCCGAGGAAGTACCACTTCTTGCCCAACCAGTCGATGTTAGTGCTCTTGAACAGTTCCACGCTCTTACGCCCTCAGCGGAGGCTAATGCTCCGCAATCTCTCAAAAATCCAAACCTAAACTAACGCCATCCAGATAAATCCTGGCTCGATCGACAACGCAGTAGCTAAATCGACAATGCAGTGCCGCGTTCCTTCTTCTGCAGAATCATGTCGAAGATCAGGCGTGACACAAACACCGCAGTAAACAGGTTCGCCAGCAAACCAAACACCAGCGTCACAGCAAAGCCCTTCACCGGACCCGTACCGAACAGGAACAGAATCGCAGCCGACACGATCGTCGTAACGTGGGTATCCACAATCGTCACCCACGCATGGGCGAAGCCTTCCTTCACCGCTGCAGCGGCCGTCTTGCCCGCCTTCATCTCTTCCCGGATACGCTCAAAGATCAGCACGTTCGAGTCGACACCCATACCGATGGTCAGAATCACGCCTGCGATTCCCGGCAGCGTCAGAGTCGATCCCGTATATCCCATAAAGCCCAGTAGAATCAGCAGGTTCAGCAGCAACGCCAGGTCGGCATTGATGCCCGCGCCCTTGTAGTACACCAGCATGAACAGCATAACCGCCAACATACCGGCGACCGCTGCAATCACGCCCTGACGAATCGAAGCGGCACCCAGGCTGGGTCCAACCGTACGCGTCTCCAGGTAGCTGATCGAGGCTGGCAGTGCGCCCGTGCGCAGCATCAGGCTCAGGTCGCTTGCTTGCTCTTTCGTAAAGCCACCGGTAATCTCACCGCGGTCACGAATCGCCGACTGAATCCCGGCAACCTCGCGCACCTTGTTATCGAGCACGATCGCCATCGAACCCGGCGTAGCGCCCGAAGCCTGGTGGTCCTGGGTGTACTTGTAGAAGCGGTCGCCTGCCTCTGTCGTCAGCGTAAACGTAATGTTCGGACGGCCATTCTGGTCCTGCGAAGGCTGCGCATCGCGGAAGTCTGTACCTTCCACCTCGCTCGCGCGCTTCAACAGCCAGACCTGATCCGGCGCACCCGCTGAGCCCGTTCCCTTCATCAAAATCGCATCCGCAGGAATCACGCCCGCATTCGCCTGCAAAGCTTCCTGGTCGGTAGCAAACGGGCCGCCCACCACAGCATGGATAGCCAGCTTCGCGGTCGACTGAATGACCTCTTCGACCTGCGCTGGGTTATCAATACCTGGCAGCTCTACCAGGATCTGGTTCTCGCCGAGGCCGTACTTCTGGATCACCGGCTCGCTTACTCCCAGCTTGTCGATACGCTCGCGGATCGTCTCAATCGACGTATCGACCGTCCGTGTCGCCAGGTCGCGCGACGCAGCCTGCTTCATCGTCAGGCTGCTGTTGCCGTTCCCTTCCGAGCTCACGTCATAGATGGAGTAGTCGTTCCCGTTCAATACGCCGCGAGCATCGCTCAGCTTGGCCGCCGGAACCCCGGAGATCACAATCGTCTCGGGCCGTGCGGGATCGGTCTTGCCCACCAACGCGCCAGTCACGCCGGCCTTCACAAAGTCGGCCTGAATCCGCGCCACGTCCCGGTCCGTCGCAGACACGATGGCCTCGGCCACATGGACCTCGAGCACCAGGTGCGTGCCACCCTTCAGGTCCAGACCCAGCTTGATTCGGTCCGTAATCGATTGCTTCAGGCTGCCATGCGGAATGCCCACAATGCCGAAGACGAAAACTACCAATACCGCAACGATGAACGCCAGTTTCCCGGTCAGATTCTTGCCCATGATTTTTATCGAAGGTCGCAGCCGCAGCGCCAAACCTCGGCCTCGCCGCCACAACCTCACTTCTTCCTCGACCGCGTTAAGCGGCTATCTCAAAATCCACGTACCACTGCGTACTGCATTCAAATCTTTGTACTTACGCGTCTGGAGTCGTCATCGCCGCAATCGCGCTCCTAACAAACTCAAGCTTCACGCCATCCGGCTGAATACGCAAGATCACGACATCGTCCCTAACACTCAGCACTGTCCCACGGATTCCGCCGTTGGTCGTTACCTGGTCGCCGGACTTCAATTGCCCCAACATCTCCTGCCATTTCTTCTGCTTCCGCTGGTTCGGAGCAATCATCAAAAAGTACAGCACCAGAAAAAACAGTACCGGCAGCGCAAGACCGCTCAAATTACCTAGTCCGCCTGAAAAACCCTGCAACCACATCGCCTGCATCAAGAAAACTCCGATCGACATCTAAACCTGCGTAGCTATCTAGTGCCCAGTTCAACTGGGCTTGGACGCCATTCAAAAAGGCGCAACAAGCCACGCCTGAAAACAACGCTCGACCCCTAAGCATCGCGTAACCGCCCCTGCATGTCAAGAAAAGACCGCGCCACGACTGAACTCCGCCACTCCTCTCCCATTTAATCCTCCCTGACTATCCCCTATAGCCACACAACACTCAAACGGCATCCCATATTCCGAGGTGTTGAAACCAATGAAAGCTGCCGTCCTCCACGAATATGGTCCCCCAAAGAATCTGAAGTACGAGGACGTCCCCGACCCCCTTCCCGAGGGTCAGATTCCAGCCGAAGGCGAAGTCCTCGTCCGCCTCACCGCGACCAGCGTCAATCCCATCGACTTCAAAATGCGTAGCGGCGAGGCCCAGGCGCGCTTCCCCGTCGAGTTCCCCGCCATCCTCGGCCGCGATCTCGCCGGAATCGTCCGCGCCGTCGGCCCTACTGTCACCACCGTTGCCCCCGGCGACAAGGTCATCGCCCTCTCCTGGCACACCTACGCAGAGCTCGCCCTCGTCAAAGCCACCGACCTCACCCTGCTGCCGGAAGGCATGGATCTCGTCGAAGCCGCTGCTCTCCCATTGGTCACCCTCACCGGCGAGCAGCTCATCACCGTCGGCACCCAGATCCAGCCCGGCCAGACAGTCCTGGTCGCCGGAGCCACCGGAGCCGTAGGCCGCTCCGCCGTCTGGACCGCCAAAAAAGCCGGAGCCACCGTCATCGCCGGCGTCCGCAAATCGCAACTCAAAGCCGCGGAGGAAGTCGGAGCAGATGTAGTTGTAGCCCTCGACGACGACGCAGCCATGCGAAAAGTAGGCTTCCTCGATGCAGTCGCCGACACCGTGGGCCACACCACCGCCGAGCAGCTCCTCGCCAAAGTCAGGCCCGGCGGCGTCTTCGCCTCTGTCCTCGGCCCTCCTGCTAACGCCGCGATGCACCCTACCGTCCGCATCGCCCCCATCATGACCAAGCCCGATCCCATCGCCCTCCGCACCCTCGCAGAAGACATCCTCGCCCATCACCTCACCATCCCCATCGACCGCATGCTGCCCCTCGAACAAGCCGCTGAAGCCCACGCAGCCGCTGAAAAAGGTGGCATCGGCAAAGTCCTGCTCCTCACCTAGTCGCGATAATCAGTCGGAGTACCCAAATTTTCGCAGTGCAGACCTAGTACCTGATACCCCGCACCTAGTACCTTGGTTTCACCATGTCCGCACACACTGATCTTTTGGCAGCCGACCTAGCCACCCTCGCCCGTCAGGAAAAAGAGCTCATCTTCCCCCATTTCGACTTCAATACCGCCTGGGCCCTCGGCCTCATGCTGCGAGAACTAGCCATCACCCGCAAGCTCCCGATCGTCATCGACATTCGTCGCTTTGGCACCCCGCATCAGCAGCTCTTCTCCACCGCTCTGCCCGGCACCACGCCCGATAACGCTCGCTGGGTGCAGCGCAAAACCAACGTCGTTGCTCGCTTCCACCGCAGCTCTTACTCGCTCGGCCTCAAGCTCCAGCTCGACGGCACAACCTTCCAGGAGAAGCACTCACTCCCCGATGCCGACTACGCCACCCACGGCGGCAGCGTCCCCATCACAGTCGCAGGAACAGGCATCATCGGAGCACTCACCGTCTCCGGCCTCCCCCAGCGCGAAGACCACAACCTCGCCGTCGAAGCCCTCTGCATCGCCCTTAAGCGCGACCACGCAGCCCTGCGCCTCCCTACCCTTCAGTAACACTGCTACCAAACAAAAAAGTCCCGTTGCAGGCGGCTCTTATAGAGCGAGCTGCAACGGGATAACTAGCGTATGCAAGCTGGTTTTAGAAGCTGATCTTCACCGAAGCCTGCAGCGAACGTCCGCCGCCTACTCCGTTGACACTGCCCTGTCCGCTGCCCAGCGTGGAAGTAATCTGACCGAAGTTCGTAGCCGAGATGCTTCCAGAGTTGGGATTGTTGAACTGCGGTGTGTTGCTCAACTGGAAGGCCTCAAAGCGGGCCTCCAGAGCAGCTTCACGGAAGATTGGGAAAGCCTTGAAAATCGACAAATTGTCCGATGCGTAGCCAGGCCCGCGGAACTGATTGCGACCCGTGTTCCCTAATCCAACATTCTGGGGTGTGCAAGCGACTGGATTGGCCGGGGTACTAGTTGGGCATCCAGCCGGTTGACCACTACCAGGTCCCGCTGGATTACTGGGCGTAGCAACCGGAAACGCCGAAATATCGAACCACGGATTGTTAGAACCTTTACCTCCCAGGACTCTGAACGGAGCTATCTGATTTGCCGTCTGAGCTGTACCTGGCGTCGCTAGCGTACCGCCGTTGGCAAGCACAGTAAATGGCAACCCGGAAACCAGCGAGACCGTTCCCGCCAGCTTCCAGCCGCCCAAGGCATAGGCACCAAATCCGCTGCTTAGGTATTTGTGTCCGCGCCCGACCGGCAATTCATAGGTAAAGCTCTGCTCGAAGTTGAACTTCCGGTCAAAGTCAAGGGGCGCATAGTTCCGGCGTTGGTTGATGAAGAACTGCAACCCTCCATCGTCACCGTTGAGATAGCCCAGCGCCTTGCCGTAGGTAAACGCCGAGGTGAAGCCCAGCCCCTTGGTGAACCGGCGCGTAAGCTGTACCTGCAGCGATTGATAATTGGAAGAGTAGCCTTGGAACAACAGGTTGCTCGCGGCAGTACGATGCGGAGTGATTCCCGTCACCGGGTCCGCTACGCAACCAATGCAGTTGTACTCCGGGTCAGAGTTTGCACCACCACCATACGCACTCGGCAGGTTGATGTTCTGGTTTCCCGAGATCGCGACGCCGTGGTTTGCCACGTACGCCAACTGCAACGACATTGAACCCGGCAGTGCGCGCTGGATCGCAACATTCCAGGCTTCCACGTAGGGGTTCTTGTAGTTCAGGTTGATGATGTTGTAGCTCTGGCCTACCAGCGCCGTCGTGGTGGCGGGAATAATGCCATTCGCTGGAATCGCGACTGGTACAGGTGCCGGGAAGCCCGCCTGGAAGCTTGCAACCGTCACTCCATCCCCAAGCACAGCCGACGTATACGAAGAGATTTGGCCGACTCCTACAGGCAGGTAGCTGTTGTTGGCACGGATGGGAAAGTTATACGCGTAGTTGTTGTCCGGGAACGACGTGTAGCTGATTCCGAATCCGCCACGTACCACCGTGCTGTCATTGATGCGGTACGAGAAACCAGTGCGTGGAGCAAAGTTCTTGAACTGCGTCTTCATGCCAAGATTCGCTGCATTTCCGCCCACGCCTGCAATCACCAGCGTGTTATTCGTCTGGTTGTAGTTGGAGAAGCCTCCATCCTTCCGCGGAGTAGCCGGAGGATAAAACTCCCAGCGCAGCCCGAGGTCTACCGTCAGCTTCGACGAGGCCTGCCACTTGTCGCTCACGAATGCAAAGAACCACCACTGCCGATACGCCGGAAAGAACGTGTTAAGGTCGCGACCCGTCTGGTTGGGTACATCCAGCAGGAAGCTCGCGATATCGTTCGCAACGTTGGTCGATTTGCCGGAGTTCGACGTCTGGTTCTCCCCAAACGTAAACGCACCGCGCGGGCTATAGGTCTGATCCTGCAGCAAGTCGTCGCGCACGCGCCGCACGTCCACGCCACCTTTGATGGTGTGGTTCTTCAGCACTTTGGTCCACACGTTGACGAAGTCGATGTTCGCCTCAGCGCGAATCCACGGCACCGACGCCGAGTAGCCGATCAGCGGGCCGCTAAAGTTGCCCACCGTGATCCCAACCTGTCCAGTCGTAAACGGCTGACCAGCGATGTTCACGCCGGGGACACCTGCGGTCGTTGCATCGTTCGAACCGTAGTTCGTCGGCTGAGCGTTATTAACCAGATGCGCTACACCGATGCGGAACTCCGTCAGCAACGTCGAGGTGAATGTGTGGTCGTAGTTCACTCCGGTGCTATACGCCGTCTGCGTTCCCGAACCTTCAAAGCCGCCACCTGCAGGACCACCAAGGAACGATCCGAACGCCGGTGCCTGGAACGTATTCGAGCGTTGGAAGCTGTACCGTCCCGAAAGATGGTCTTTGGTGCTCAACACATAATCGAGCTTCACATCGAAGCTGTTGCCCTCTTTGGTAAAGGGCAAATTCGTAACGTAGTTATTGGACGGGTTGGCGAGGTTTGCTACATTCTGGTTCGGTTGAGCGACCTTGCCGATACCCTGTAGGAACGCCAGCGATACCGCATTCACTTTGCCGATCGGAATCTGGTTGTTCGGAAAAGCCGTACGCAACGTAGTTACGCCGTTACCCGTTGTTGGGTCGTAAACCTGGCCTGCCCCCGTGCCCGTATTCAACGGTCCGCTCAGGTCGATAAACCCGCTCACTGGCGTGTACCACTGCGGCGGAGGAATGCTGAAGGTGTTGGACAACTTCTCATGGTCGGTCGTCCGCAGGTAGTCCGCGAAGAAGAACAGCTTGTCCTTCCAGATCGGCCCGCCGATGCTGCCGCCAAAGTAGTTGTACGAGAGATGGCCCAGTGGTCCGCCAAAGTAAGACCGCGCATTCACTGCATTGTTCTGGATAAACTCAAACGCCGACCCATGGAACCTGTTTGTGCCGGACTTCAGAATGACGTTTGTCACCGCACCCGTAGCGCGACCAAGCTCAGCCTCAAAGTTATTGGTTGAAATATCAACCGACTGGATCGCCTCGGCTGGAGGAATGATGATCTGCAACAGACCCGTCCTCTCGTTGTCGTCGATTCCTTCAATTTGATAGATGTTGCCCATGCGGGGCAGTCCGTTCGCCTGCGTCTGCAGCGCACCCTGCGCATTAAAGAACTGCGAGTGCTGGAACGTCGCCGGCGATGTTCCCGGAACTAGGTTCAACAGCGATTGAAAGTTGCGGTTCGTTCCAATCGGCAGGTCCGCTACCTGCTTCGCCTCAATCTTCGTGCTGATGTCGGCTCGGTCTGTCTGCAATAGCGCAGGGGCCGTCGTCACCAGCACCGTCTCGCTCGCAGCACCCACGGAAAGATCCATGTCCATACGAGTGGAAGAGTTCACCAGCACGTCTACACTCTGATGGGTTGATTTTTTGAATCCACCCGCCTCGACCGTCACCGTATAGGTACCAGGCTGCAGATCCGGAAAGGTGTAGTTACCGCTTTCATTGGTTACCGTCTCATGCACCGCACCTGTGCCAGCCTGCGTGACAGTTACCTTCGCCTTGGGCACAGCTGCACCGGTGGAGTCATTCACAGACCCCAGCAACGTGGCGCTTACAGCCTGTCCAAACATCGCTGCAGACCCGCAAAGAAGCAGGGCTACGCCAAGAAACAAAACCAATCGAGAAATACGCACAGAAGCCTCCGAAAGATAAAACCGTGAAACATGAGTGGTGAAATCGCGTTAAACTCTACTCATCTTCTTCCAGAAGAGTCAACCGCTTTTAACGTCTGCGCCCCACTCGATACGCCCTTCCCACAGTCTCTTCCCAAGTGGTCAGACCTCACAGAAACTTGTGAGGCAAAACTTCAACCCATCGCGCCACCTTTCAGCCAGTTACGAAAGTTCCAAAATGAAATAAAATATAGCGTGCAACCCTCAGCCTGCCTGTGCTTAGATAGTCACAACGCATACAATTTGCGTGATTAGAGCTCGGCGCACAGCCCCACTCCAAGGAACATTCTTTTGAAGTCTTCTCTCAGCGATGCAGCCATTTGGTTCACCTCTGCCACCCTCCTTGGCATTGGCATTGGCTGCGGCAGCGGAGGCATCGCCCCCTTCGCCAGCTCCGCAGCCGGCTCTCTCCCCACCGTCCCCACCCAGCAGACGGCACCCTCCCCTATCCAGCATGTTGTCATCATCATGCAGGAGAACCGGTCCTTCGATAATCTCTTCAACGGCTTCCCCGGCGCCGATACTGTCCACTCCGGGATGAACAAGAAAGTCCTCATCCCACTTCGCTCTGTCTCCCTCTCCGATGGCCGCGATGTCGACCACTCCCACACCAGTTGGTGGCTCGATTGGAACAACGGAAAGATGGACGGCTTCGCCCATGAAGGCGGTGCCGACCCCACCCTGCCCTACGCTTACGTCCCCCACGCGGACACCCAGCCTTACTGGGACCTGGCCGCTCGCTTCGTCATCGGCGACCGCATGTTCCAGTCCAACACTGGCCCCAGCTTCGTCGCCCACCAGTACATGATCGCCGGCCAGTCCGGCGAGGCCAGTGGCAACCCCTCCGGCAGCGTCTGGGGTTGCGACGCCGAAGCCAGCGCCCGCGTCGCCCTTGTCGGCCCCAACGGAACTGAACTCCCCGGCGTCTTCCCCTGCTTCGACTACCCCACCATGGCAGACCTGCTCGACGCCAAGGGCGTCTCTTGGAAGTACTACGCACCCGGCACGAAGGACAGCTACTACATCATCTCCGCCTTCCAGGCCATACGCCACATCCGCTTCGGTAAGGATTGGAAGACCAACATCATCTCGCCCGAGACCAACATCCTCACCGATATCGCCAAGGGCAAACTCGCCCAGGTCACCTGGGTCGTCCCCACCTTCAACCACTCCGACCACCCCGGCTCCCTGCCTGAAGGACCCGACTGGGTCGCTGCCATCACCAACGCCATCGGCACCTCTACCTTCTGGAACTCCACCGCCATCTTCATCTCCTGGGACGACTGGGGCGGCTGGTACGATCACGTCCCGCCACCCCAGGTCGATACCATGGGCCTCGGCTTCCGCGTCCCCCTCATCGTCGTCTCGCCCTACGCCAAACGCAGCTACGTCTCCCACGTCACCCACGAGGCCTCCGGCTTCCTCAGCTACATCGAAGAGAACTTCGGTCTCCCCTCCCTCGGCTCCCGCGATGTACTCGCCGATGACTTCTCCGACTGCTTCGACTACACTCAGCCACCCCAGCCCTACCTCAAAATCCACACCCTCCGCACCCCTCAGCAGCTCATCGCCGAGAAGCCCTCCGGCCCCCCAGACGACGACTAATCCCCCGCACTAGACCTGGTACCAAGTACTGTGCAACGAGTACCTGGCCAAAGCCCATGCCATCCATCCCCCAATCCGTCCTTAACAACACCCTCTGGACCCTCAGTCTGGTCCTTCAGATCACGCTCGTCGCCGCCATCTTCTCTCGCAACATCGCACGCAAGCTTCCCGCCTTCACTGCGCTCATCACCTTCTACCCGCTCCGTGCCGCTTGCCTCTTCGCGCTCTACGGACACCTCCCACCTGACTTTTACGCCAGCCTCAACACCAGCTTCTCTCTTCTGGATCTACTCCTCCAGGCAGCCGTCGCTATCGAGCTCACCCTCGCCCTCATCCGCGAACGAGGCGGCTGGACCCTCCCCCGCGCCCTCCTCGCACTACTGGCAGTAGTCGCATCCAGCACCGCAACTACCCTCGCAATCGCCCAACTCCCACCCCACATCCCCCTCCCCATCGACCGCGCCCAGACCTTCCTCTACTTCCTTCTGCTCGCTCTTTTCCTCTGGATCGTTACCACTCCTGCTTCGAACATTCAGCACTCCAGCCAGCCGCGTCCGAATCAGCCGGGCCTGAACCTGCTGCGTCCCGTCGCTCTCGGACTCGCGCTCTACGCCTCCATCAGCCTCGCTGCTCAGGTCGGCCGCACCGTCGCCGCGATCCATCGCGACGCCCAGGCCTATGCCCGCTGGTCCTACACCTCCGCCGCCGGATACCTCCTGGTAGTAGCCCTTTGGCTCCTCACCTTGAAACTCCAGCCCGAGCCCGAGTCAAACCCCCAGCCCAGCGAGCCTACGCCGCAAGAACCCGTCCAATCTCTACTTGACTCCCACTAGCACGTACCATAAATTCCATCTCAGCAGGTTAGAAGTCCGACTCCACAAAACGCAGCTCGACAGCACGACTTGCCCTCAGGCCCCGTTCTTCCCATCCCGCCTTCGAGAAAGTCATCCATGAAGAAACGCTGGCTCAAACTCCCACTCTCCCTCCTCCTCCTATGCTTCCTGCTCTTTACCACCACCCGCCAGGCCAGAGCAGACAGCATCATCAGTAAGGGCCAGGTCATCGGCATCTTCGTCGCCGTAGCCGCGGTGGGTGCGGCCATCGGCGTAGGAATTTACTTCGCAGTCCGCCAGCCACCCTCCATCACCGGCTGCGCCCGCTCCACCCCGAACGGCGTCTCCCTGCTCAACGAGGGCGACCAGAAGACCTATATGCTCATGGGCGACACCGCGCTCCTCAAGACCGACGAGCGCGTCAAGATCAAAGGCAAGAAGAAGAAAGACTCCTCAGGCAAACCCACCTTCCTCGTGGATAAGATCTCCAAAGACTACGGCGCCTGCAAGCTAGCAACCACCACTCCATAGATACCCACGCATCGCGCATCGCACCACAACTTCCTTCCCACTCCATTGGAACGCGTCGCCCTTGGCATACACTGCAACCAATGAAACCCTCCCGCGCCCTGCTCTGCCTCCTGTCGGCCCTCACCACTAGCACCGTCGCGCAATCGCAGTCCACTGACGCCAAGTCCGCTGCAATCAGTTCCACCCAGATGATCACCGTCACCACCGCCGACTGGAACGCCGTCACCGGCCACCTCCAGCGCTACGAGCGCACCTCACCCAAAGCCCCTTGGCTCCCCATTGGCCCATCCTTCGAAATCGTCGTCGGCAAACACGGCCTGGGCTGGGGCCTCGGCATCCTCCCCACCACCGTACCCAAACTCCGCGCCGCAACCGACCCCATCAAGCAGGAGGGCGACGGCAAAGCCCCCGCCGGCATCTTCTCGCTTGGCACCACCTTCGGCTATGCACCGGAGTTCACGCCCGGCACAAAGATGCCGTACCTCGCCCTCACTCCCACCACCGAGTGCATCGACGACGTAGCCTCCAAACAGTACAACCGCATCGTAAATCCGCCCCCAGATCGCGCCGCGTTCACGCCCGATTGGAATAGCTCCGAGCACATGCGCAGCGCCGGAGAGTCCTACCGTTGGGGCATCGTCGTCGGCCATAACGGCGGAAGCGACCATAGCAGCACCGTCCCGACCGCCACAGCAAAACCCAAACCCGGCGGCGGCTCCTGCATCTTCCTTCACATCTGGCAGGGAGCTGGCAAAGGAACCGTAGGCTGCACCGCCATGCCGCAGTCCGAGCTCAAAGCCCTCATCGCATGGCTCGACCCCAAACGCCATCCTGTCCTCGTGCAACTCCCCGCCCAGCAATACGCCGAACTCCTCAAGCGCTGGAAGCTCCCCACCATCATCAACACCACCGCACCCTGAAGCACCCAGTTCCAGCTACCTCCCCAAATCCTCAAACTTCAAATTCACAATCGGATAAAGCCGCCAATCCTTGTAGTCGAAGTGCCACCACTCCGTAGGATTCACCGTAAAGTGCTGCCGCTCCATCGTCCGCCGCAGCAGCGCACGCCGCGCCCGCTCCCCATCTGTACCGCCTGAGTAATTCGCATACGCACGCGTCGTCATCTCGTCGTAGCCACTCGGCATCTGCACCTCTTTACCCGTCTTCATGTCATACAGAGACAGGTCCACCGCGCAACCGCGATTATGCTTCGACCCCTCCGCCGGGTTCGCCACAAAAATTTTTTTATCGTTCGGCGTCGCATCCCAGAAGATCTTCGTCACATACCACGGGCGATACCCATCGTGCACGATCAACCCATACCCACTCGCCGCCACCTCGCGACTCACCTGCACCAGAGCCTCCGCCGCAGGCCGCTCCAGAAACGCCCTCGCCTGCGTATATACCGGCGTCCCCAGAAAATTATCGCTCGTCGCATACCGCACATCCAGCTTGATCGTTGGGTCCAGCTTCACCAACTCCACCAAATCCGCCGCTCGTAAATTCCCCGCCTCTATCGGCGGTGACATCCGCAAAGCCTCCACCCGCAACTCCTCCACCGGCCGCAACGGAGTAATCCGAAAGCTCACCTCCTGCGCATGGCCCATCCGCAGCGCGAACATCACACCAAACGCAATCAACCCAATACGTCTTGCAAGCACGCAAACCTCCCGCCCCGCCAACGATTAATATCCAGCCTTCAATTCACCCCTCACCCGGATCATCGTGTCCAGATAAAACGCCAGATTATGCACCGAGTTCAGCACCGCCGAAAGCGGCTCTCCCGCCGCATACAGATGCCGCAAATAAGCCCGCGTATACCGCCTACACACCAGGCATGAGCAGTTCTCATCGATCGGCCGCTGATCCTCCGCAAACTCCAGCTTCTTGATGTTCATCCGTTGCACCGCACCTCCCTTGTCCCGCACGAACAGCAGGCCATGCCGCCCTGCACGCGTCGGCAGCACACAGTCCATCATGTCCACGCCCATCTTCGCGTACTCCTCAATCTCGTCGGGATACCCAACCCCCATCACATAGCGCGGCTTGTCCTTCGGCAGATGCTCCAGCGTCCGCGCAATCATCTCCCGAGTCACCTCGCGCGGCTCGCCCACCGCCAGCCCGCCAATCGCATAGCCGGGAAAGTCCATCTCCACCAGCCGCTCCGCACTCTCTTGCCGCAGGTCTGCATACATGCCACCCTGCACAATCCCGAACAGACTCTGCGTCGACCCATTCAACTTCTCAAACCAGGGCACCTCCTGCTTGTGCTCTGCAAAAAAGTCTTTACTCCGCTGCGCCCAGGCATGCGTCAAACCCATACTCTCGCGCGTCCGCTCCCAGCTCGCAGGAGTCTCCACACACTCATCGAACACCATCATCACGTCCGCACCCAGCGCAATCTGCACCCCCATCGAGTGCTCTGGCGAGAAGAAGTGCTTGCTCCCATCCAGATGGGACCGGAACTCCACTCCATCCGGCGTAATCTTCCGCAGCTTGCTCAGGCTGAACACCTGGAACCCACCCGAGTCCGTCAGCATCGGCCGGTCCCAGCTCATAAACTCGTGTATCCCACCCATTCGCCGGACCAATTCGTGTCCCGGACGCAGATACAGGTGATACGTATTCGCCAGAATAATCTGCGCCCCAACACCGTCCCCACCGAGCGTCTCGAGCACCCCCTGCTCCACCGCCTTCACACTCGCCACCGTCCCCACCGGCATAAACACCGGCGTCTCCACCACTCCATGCGGCAGCTTCAACCGCCCCCGTCGCCCACCACCCTCGACCGTTCCATCGACCTCAAACATCACGCTCATACCTGAATTGTAGAAGCATCGAACCGCGGAAGTATCTCCGCATCCGCAGCATCATGCGAAGCCCACCAGTAGCCCGCGAACATCCGGTTGCGTACAATTCCGCGCAGTGGAGATTCCTCGCTACGGTTTGCCACCGCGACGCTCCGCTCAGGCCCCGCTACAAGCCGTCTTAGGAGTGCACCGTGATTCCAGCCCCCTGCAAGACCCTCCTGCGATCTCTCTGCCTCCTCACCCTCGTCGCCTCCATCACCGCCTGCAAGGTCGCCGAAGACGCCAAGGCTGCCGCCGCCCAGATGACCGTCACCGCCGCCGACCTCAGCGCCTACTACACAACCCTCGCCCAGGCCATCCGCAACACCATCGCCCTCGAAGAGCTCCAGCACGCTCTCCTCGACGTTCCCTTCGATCCCCAGGACCGCGCCCAGCTCGACGACACCCTCCACGAGCTTCAGAAGCGCAGTGAGATGGCTCAGTCTCTCTCCCGCCTCGCCGCCTCGATGTCCACCCTCACCAAGCTCACCACCTCCAGCGACGTCTCCACCGCCGCCTCCAACCTCGGCAACGAGCTCATCAAGATCAAGGCCCTTCCCAAGGGCTCCCCCATCCCCGACGCTGTCAGCAAGGCCTCCAACATTCTCCTCCAGTGGCTCCTCCAAAAGAAAGAGAAGGAAGCCGCCCGCACCATGGATGAGACCCTGGCCGCGCTTCTCGCCCTCTACACCACCGAGCAACCCGTATACGACTCCCTCTCCCGCACCCACATCGTCCTGGCCGCCCAGCTCGCCACCGAGCTCGCCCGACGCGAAGCCGTCGACCCTGCCAGCCTCATCCTCCCCGCCCTCAAGCCCCTCGGCCTCACCCCACTCCCCGCCAATGCAACCCTCCGCACCACTCTCAAGCCCCTCGCCGTCGAAAACATCCAGGCCGCCGCCAAAGACGCCATCCAGCAACAGCAAGCCGCCTCCGACTCCATGCTCGACGGACTCAAAGAGATGAGCGCCCGCATCCATACACTCGCCACCGAAAAACCCATGCCCCTGCGCGGCGCACCCTTCTCCCTCAAGATCGTCGAGTCCTGGGT
>JANYER010000438.1 GCA_025359825.1 Granulicella sp. | reverse complement strand
TGCTGGTGCCGGTGAGTCATGCCGAGTATGAGTGGAAGGTGCGTGGGCCGAAGATCAATGCGAATGTGAGCTGGTACTTCGGGATCGATGGCAAGGCGGAGTTTCGCACCATGGATACGCAGGACCAGCCGTGGGTGATGGTGCGTCATGCCCACACCTATACGGGTGCCGATGCTGTGGAGGTAACGCGGCTGGTGGGGCGGATGGTGGTGGCTTATATGCATCTGCATGCGGCTCGTCCGGCGCTGCCGTTTGGCGGGTACTATGCGCTGGGTGTCTGCCAGGATAGCGTTGCGGCGATTGAGAAGAAGATGACCGGGAAGGCGACGCTGTTTCCGAATACGGCGGACGTAGCGTTGTTCGATGATGCTCGCGACGCGGAGGTGAATGCGTTGATCGCGGCGATTCCAAAGGACCGGAATGGCGGGCCGCCGGAGCCGGAGCGAATCTTTGGATCGCTGCCGACGGAGGACCTGGCGGGAGTATCGATTCCGGGACTGGGTGCAGACCTGGTACTGGCCCATGATGCCTGGAAGCAAGGCCATCTGAAGCGGACGCGAGGGCGGCGACATACTGTGGTGGTGTGGCTGGAGATGCTGGGTATCGTGCTGGGGCTGTGCGTGGTGGGTATGCTGGTGCGGCGGCGTATGCAAGCAGCGTAGTTCGGCCGCGTCGTGCCGGTCGGATACAACTTGGAGCCAAGCCAGAGCCTCTTATGTGCGGAGGTGTCACCATGACTACGAAGAAGAGCACAGCTAAGAAAGCTCCGAAAGCTCCGAAAGCTCCCACGAAGAAGGCGGCTACGAAGAGTGCCACGAAGTACAGCCCTGCGGCAGGTGCGAGTGTCGAGAGGGAGATGAAGGCGATGAAGCAGGGCAAGCTGAAGAGTGGCAGTGGACAGAAGGTGACCAATCCGAAGCAGGCAATTGCGATTGGACTGTCAGAGGCCCGCAAAGCCGGGAAGAAAGTCCCACCTGCTCCGAAGAGTTAGCCAAAGAATATTCCAGGTTTCTACGTTGCGAGTCGATGAGCGGTAGCGGTACGCGTGGAGATGTAGAACCACGCTGTGCCCGCGAGGATATAGACCAGATAGAGGTAAGGCAGCCAGTTGTAGGGACTGGATGGTACGGGGTAGAGGGTTCCGGCGAGGGCAAGAAGCATCGCGAGCGTGGCAGCAGTGGCCAGCACGAACGTACCCGGGGTGAGGTGATGGTTGCGCTTGAGGTAGAAGGGTAGCGCCGCAGAGGCGAGGCCGTAGGCGGTGATGAAGCCGTAGACCGCGAGGGAGCCCATCCAGCCGAAGATGTCGGTACCCGGAATGCCGTAGAGCGTGAGAACGCAGACCGGCACTAACGTGACGAGTCCGGTGACCAGGACGGCGAGGTGGGGTGTGGCGTTGTGGACGTGGGTTGCGCCGAGGCTGCGATGGGTGAGCCCATTCTGCGCCATACGCAGCAGGACACGCGCGGCTGCGGTGGTGCAGGCCAGGGTGCAGGCAAACATGCTGACCATGGCGCCAATGTCGATGAGTGGGCCGAGTACGGGAACTCCGGCGAGCGATGAGAGCACACGCAGGGGAGCGTTGCTTTGGCCGAGGTCCTGCTGGGCTGCGGCCATGCCGAGCGTCTCGAGATAAGCGCAGAGGATGAAGAAGAGGCCGGAGAAGAGGGCGCTTTGAATGACGGCGCGAGGGATGGTACGCAGAGGGTTGATGGCCTCGTCGCCTAAGGTGGATGCGCTCTCAAATCCGACGAAGGAGAAGATGGCGAGCACTACGGCGAGGCGGACGCCGGAGGAGGTGACTCCTTGAAGATGGAGTTGGTGTGGATCGAGGTGGATGCCGTGCGTCGAAAGCCGCCACAGCAGCAGTGCGAGAACCAGCGCTACAAGGAAGATAGAGATGGCTTCAATCCACAGCATGAGGCGGGCGGAGACCTGGACGTCGCGATAGGCGATTGCGGTGGTGCCACCGACGCAGACGATCGCGAGCAGTATGGGAGAGACGTTCACGCCGAAGAGGTACTGGACGAAGACGTTG
>JANYER010000199.1 GCA_025359825.1 Granulicella sp. | reverse complement strand
GGGAGCAATCGGGGTCGTTGTATCCACAAACCCGCTCGTCCCCTTGGTCAGAATGTGTACCAGGTTATCGCCCGACGTACCCGCATAGAAGGTAGTGTTGTCCGCGCTCACCGCGCCGGCAACGGGAGCAGTCGGAGCAGTCGCACCAAACGTGCCCAGCGTAATGCTACCGAGTGTTCCCGGCCCGCTGGTCGCAGGCGAGTACACCGGCAGCTTGCCGCCGGTCCCGGTGTAGGTCACAAAGACCTGCGCCGAGTCGGACGTCGGAATCACGCCCGTAATGCTGGTCGCCGAAATACCCGGTACCACGCTGGTCAGCACGGGAGTCGTAGCAAACGTCAGGCCGGAGCCGTTCGCCGCCGGGCACTGGCCCGCTGTCGCCGCAGAGCTGCCTACATTCAGGCTGGAGACGTTCAGGTCGATAAGCGTCGCACTAGGTGTCGCCGTTACGCCGACGATGTGCTGGCCATTGTTGGTCGCAGCCAACCGGTCCGTGCTCGGTCCAACGACGCCGGCATCGGGGTACAGAACGTTGGTCGTGGTCTGCAGACCGTTCGTGGTCCCAACCGTCGTCGCCGAGCAGGCGCCGCGCGCCGTCGTTGTTGTTCCAGCAAAGAAGGCGCCCAGGCTGGGCACCGTCACTGCCACGTCAACCACCGGGGTGGCCAGCGCAGGGATGGTAGAGCCGCTGATGCTCGTCCAGCCCGTCTGTGTCGAATGCACCAGCAACTGGTTGCCAGCCGTAATGTACACCGTCGCGCTATCCGGCGAGAACTGTGCATGTGTTGCCACACCACCATAGGTCGAGGACACCGAACCAGCAGCGTTGTAGAGATAAATAAGCTGCCGGATGGGATCCGCAATCACAAGCGTATTGTTGTCCGGCGAGATCGCCAAGACCTTACCGGGGACGGATGTATCTTCTTTGGTCACATTGTTCGCCAACGCATTGAAGACTATTAACTCCGTCGCGCTGCCCATGTAGATCGAGCTGCCATCGTTGCTGATGACGATTGAGTTCGGGATGAACGGAAGCCGTACCGGAGCGCCGATCGTGGTCGAGGTAAAGTCCACCGGTACCAGGTACAACGACTGCGTGCTCGCGATATAGAGCACCGTGCTGTTGGTGCCTGGCGTCGTGACCTGCACTGCATTCGAAACCACCGGCTTGCCGTTACCGAACAGCCCAATCTGGTTGAACGGCGAAGGGTTGCAGTTCGGAGGCTGACACACCGCCGTAATCGACCCGGCACCCGGGTAGATCGGCGTTACCGAAGCCACACCGCCCGAAGGCAGCGTCGTCGGAGTCGTCGAAACATAGGAGAGGTTCACGCCCGTGATCGTTACGCCATTGGTGTCTTTTACGGTTGCGAGGATCGACTGCTGGAAGTTCTGGTTCACCGTGATGTTGGTGCTGGAAGTATTTGGAACGCTCAGCGTAATCGTCTGCGGAGGGCAGGTAGCAAAGAAGCCGGCCGAGCTGCCCGCGTTCGCCAGGCTGGAGTTGATGATCGTCGAACCAGGCTGCTGCGCCGTCGCAATACCGTTCTGGTCGATCGTCACAATCGAGCCGTCCTGCGGTGTGTACGTCAGGTGACCCGCAAGGCAGCTGATGTTCTGCTGGGTCGCACCTGCGCCCGCATAGACGCGCGCTGCAAGCTGGCCCGTAGCACCTCGTGATAGGCAGGAATTGCCGGTATACGCGTTAGCCACCGTGCCGGTAACAGTGGAGAGCGTGCAGACGTTCGTCGTTGGATCAACCGAGCAGTTGGTTGCTGGATCATTGATACAGTCCGTCGATGGACTGCCCAGCACCACGCTCGTCACCACCGGATGCACGTACACCGCAATAGGATTGCTGGTAGCACCGTTGGCACTCGCCGTAATGTACGCCGTTCCGCTCTTGCCGGTCGGATTGCAGACCGTGTAGTCGGGGATATTGCCGCCGGTATTTCTGTTCCAGTTTCCGGCACAGAGTCGACCGGTCGTCGGCTGAACATCCGCCAGCGTCATGTCCGTGGTCCCGTAGGTAAACGCATTTACTGACACGGAGTCGCCCTTGCAGTCCGTTGCAGATGGCGTAGACACCTGTCCAAACTGGGTCTGGTTCAGCGAGATCCCGTACAGCTTTGGCTGTAGCGTGACCGAAAACAACTGTCCCACCACAGGGCCCGAGTCGCCGCCGTTGCAATAAGTGACCGTAGTCTTCTTAGAGCAACCGGAGATCGAGATACCAAAAGGAATCGTGAAAAGAAACAAAACTAGGAACGTGACAAACCGACGCATTGAACCTCCCCGTCCAACCCGAACTCAAGCTGAACGGTCTCTGACAAAAACTGATGGATAGCCGAATGGATAACCGAGTCTTTAGTGTAAAAGCTACGCACAAGGGAAGCAAATGACACCACTGCATAAATAGACGAAGTGGGTCTCAACGCTAGACGAAGCGCAGCGCAAAACTGCTTCATCTAGTGCTTGCTTTCTGGCATCTCCGTCTCAAACCAGGCTAGTGCACGCTCCAGAACGTCCCGCCGATGCTCCGGATCGCGGAATCCATGTCCTTCATTCGGATACACCACCAGTTGGGTTTTGACCCCGACAGCCCGCAGCGCATGCCAGAACTCGAAGCTCTGCGGCGCCGGACACTCGCCATCGCGGTCGCCAACCACCACCAGCGTCGGCGTCTTCACCTTCTGGATAAACTCAATCGCAGAACTTTTTGCATAGACCTTCGGATCGTCATACACCGTCGCCCCGAAGAAGGGAACCATCCACTGGTCAATCGAGTTCTGCCCGTAATAGCTCTGCCAGTTCGAGATTCCAGCGCCTGCAACCGCAGCCTTGAACCGCGTCGTCTGCGTCACGCCGAACATGGTCATAAACCCGCCGTAACTCCAACCCGTAATTCCTTCACGGTTCTTATCGATCGGGAAGCGCTTCTCCAGAACATCCATTCCCGCAAGAATGTCCTGCAGATCGCCATAGCCAAAGTCCTTCCGATTCGCCCGCGTAAACGCCTCGCCCTGCCCATAACTCCCCCGCGGATTCGGCATAAACACGAAGTATCCCAGCGCCGAGAACGGCACGCCTCCATAGCCAACTCCCGGCCAGCGCGGATTCACCGCGCTCGAAGGGCCGCCATGAACGCTCACGACGAGCGGATACTTTTTTCCAGCATCGTAGCCAGCCGGATACAGCAACCAGCCCTGCACCTTCCGCCCATCCTTCTCCCACTCAATACTCTCGGTCTTGCCCCACGCAGGCTTCAGCCCATCGTTCAGGTGAGAGATCTGTCGCAGATGCTCCAACGGCCCAGCCCAGACCTCCGCAGGCCGTTCGAAGGAGCTACGGATGAACGCCACCTCGCCCTTGCCGCGGCTGGCACTCGAGATAGCCATTACCTTGCCGCCCGATCCAATCGACTCGGCAAACGTCCTGCTGGCCTGCTCCACAGCAACATCCTTACCCGTTGCCAGATCTAGCACGGCAAGATGGCTGCTGCCACCCACATGTTCGGAGAGTCGAAGCTTGCCATCCCCATCCCAGCTTAGGTTTGCGACCGAAGACGCCCGCCCGGGAGTCACATTTTTTGGCTCGCCGCCACCCGCCGCAACCACATACACATCGCCACCCGTCGATCCCTGGTCGCTCATCAGTCCACCGATGAACGCGATCTGCTTCCCATCTGGAGACCACTGCGGAACCGCGATCTGCAACCCATGCAGCGAACCCGCCACCGTCTGCGGGTCCAGGATCGCCTTAGCCTCATACGTCCCAGGCGCAGCAGCATTCAGCGTCTGCATCCCCGGCCGCTGCACCGTCTGCACATAGAGCTTCGCCACCCACCAGTTGTTCTCTCCCGGAGGATTCGCGGCCACATACGCCAACCTCTTCCCATCCGGCGACCAGTCGAACTCATACACATGTAGCGTCGCCGGAGTCGCCTGCACAAACGAGCCACTCGTTACATCCACAACGCCCACGCGCTGGACCTCAACCCCGTCTTCACCAATCACGCCGCTCCACGGCTTCATCGCCGCCAACGCGCCGGCACTGCGAGTCGCATTCTCCACGAACAGGAACCCAATCGCCTTGCCATCCGGCGACCAGGCCATCTCGTCAATGGTTCCCGTCACCTGGCTTACCTGCTTCATCCCATTCCCAGCCAGCGTCCAGACATATACCTGGCTCTGCGCCGCAGTCGCCCAACCCGGACCCTGCGCAACGCAATTCGACAGAAAAGCAAGTTGCTTGCCTTCCGGCGACCAGACCGGAGCACTTCCCGAACATGCGCCAGCCTTGCCGTTGGTGACATTACTGATGGTGTCTGGCGAGATCACCCGCTCCCAGGCCCCGTCCTGCGCCGCTCCCTCTGGTGCAAGCCCGGTCAAATGAAGTTCTCGTCCGACAGTCCAAGCCACGTAGGCCCCATCTGGCGAGATAGCCGCCACCGATGGTGTCTTCGCCTTCCCCAACGCCTCCAGAAGTGCCCCAACCCGCGGATCGTGCTGCTTCAGCGGAACCATTGCCTCAGGACTTCCGCTCTGAGCCACTGCGGCGGACGTACAGGCGGTCGCGCCGACTAACAGCAGTATTGTTGGAAGAAAAAACCGGTAGGAGGAGCCAAATCGAAGATGCAAAGTCATCCGAAAAGCCTAGCACGCTGGGCCAGCGGCTTTTGAAATTCAAAAATGGTAGAAATGCCAGAGTTTTTCCACGGTTTTCCTGTAAAAAAGTTGACGCACACGCCCTCCGTTGATATTGTTAGAAGGTTCCGCGAGTATCCGGAGCGCTTCGTCCTGTCTTGCCGATGCACTGTATCGGCTGTGAGGGAAGACGAAAGCGGGTTGTGAGACCCATCGCAGGCATGAGAAATCAACCTGCGCTACACTGGATACAAGAGATTCACCGCAGAGTTCTCCGGCGCGATTAGTGAGAACTGCAGTCTGCGACCCATCGCAATCGTGCCTGTGACACCCTCCACCTTGGATGGGCTATACGGGCCGGGACAGCGAAACGGAGTCGGCTCTTCCGGCGAACAGTTTTCTCAGAGACGAGATAGCTATTTGCAAGTGAAAGACGCTCGACCACCGTCGACTGTTTTCGTCTGGTTTTGTTGTACCGATATACAGACGCGAAGCAGGGCAATCTTCGTCAAGAGACGCTTCAGTGTTCTCAACATTTTTGCGCGTCATCCTGAGCGTAAACGACGATAGAAGCCTTTCTGCGCGCCTCAAGATTTTGAGTCAGGTTTTGCACGCATCAGCAAGGAGTCCTAGTGCCTACGTTCCATCAGCTCGTCAAGCAGGGCCGCACGCCCACACGTTATAAGACTGCCAGCCCTGCACTCCAGGGTTCGCCTCAGCGCCGTGGCGTTTGCACCCGCGTCTACACTCAGACCCCCAAGAAGCCGAACTCGGCCCTCCGTAAGGTCGCGCGCGTTCGTCTCACCAATGGCATTGAAGTCACCACGTACATCCCGGGCATCGGCCACAACCTGCAGGAGCACTCGATTGTGCTCATCCGCGGCGGCCGTGTGAAGGATCTGCCGGGTGTTCGGTACCACGTTGTTCGCGGCACGCTCGACTCCGTCGGCGTAGCGAACCGCAAACAGAGCCGCTCCAAGTACGGCGCAAAGCGTCCGAAGGCTGCAGCTTCTAAATAGATTTTGCCCGTCAGGGCTCCCAACAGGTCCAGCTCTTGAGAAGTCACGGCGCTGGAGGAAGACGAGAAAGAAGAGAGAATGCCTAGAAAAGGTTACATCGCGAAGCGTGAAGTCTCCCCGGACCCGGTCTATAACTCGACCTTGGTCACCAAGTTTGTGAATTCCATGATGTGGGGCGGCAAGAAGTCGACCGCGCAGGGAATTTTCTACACTGCCATGACCAATCTTGAGCAGAAGGGTGGCGACGAGGCCCTCAAGCTGTTCAAGAAGGCGATCGAGAACTGCAAGCCACTTCTCGAGGTCAAGTCTCGCCGCGTTGGTGGTGCAAACTACCAGGTGCCGATCGAAGTTCTCCCGGAGCGTCGTACCTCTCTGGCAATTCGCTGGCTCGTGACCTACGGTCGCGCCCGTGGCGAAAAGGGAATGGTTGAGAAGCTCACCGCTGAGTTGCTGGATGCGGCCAATGGCCGTGGCGCAGCGATGAAGAAGAAGGAAGACGTCCACCGTATGGCCGAAGCCAACAAGGCATTCGCCCACTACCGCTGGTAAGGCAAAAGCCTTTCAGCAAAACGTCTTGAGTTCTTGAGTTCAAGTAGTCCAACAATTTTTACAGCGAGCTTTCGCCCGCAGATACGAGACATACCGTGGCACGCACTATACCTCTGAATCGTTGCCGGAATATCGGAATCATGGCGCACATCGACGCCGGCAAGACGACGACGACCGAGCGCATCCTATTCTATACGGGCATCACGCACCGTATCGGTGAAGTGCATGAGGGAACTGCGACCATGGACTGGATGGAGCAGGAGCAGGAGCGCGGCATCACCATTACCTCCGCTGCGACCACCTGCACCTGGAAGAACATCCGTATCAACATCATCGATACGCCGGGCCACGTAGACTTCACCGCTGAGGTGGAGCGTTCGCTCCGCGTTCTCGATGGTGCGGTCGCGTGCTTCGACGCTGTCGCCGGTGTGCAGCCCCAGTCCGAGACGGTCTGGCGTCAGGCCACCAAGTACAAGGTTCCCCGCATTTGCTTCATTAATAAGATGGACAAAGCTGGCGCGGATGCTGTCTATGCAACCTCGACCATCGTAGACCGCCTCGGCGCTCGTGCGATTCCGATCAACATTCAGATCGGCGCAGAGGCCAAATTTCTCGGCGTAGTCGACCTCGTTACCATGAAGGCTATCTACTGGCACGATGAGACGATGGGTGCTGAATATACCGTTGAAGAGATTCCTGATGCGCTGCTCGAGAAGGCCAAGATTGCTCGCGCTGTCTTGATTGAAGCGGTTGCCGATTCTGACGACGAAATCATGAACCTGTACCTCGAAGGCCAAGAGCCAACGCTGGAGCAGCTCAAGGCTGGTATCCGCAAGGCCACCATCGCTATGAATATCTTCCCGGTGCTCTGCGGTTCATCCTTCAAGAACAAGGGTGTTCAGACGCTGCTCGATGCAGTCGTCGACTATCTGCCCAGCCCCCTAGACATTCCTCCCATGATCGGTCACAACCCCGATAACATGGAAGAGGAGATTATTCGTAAGCCTGAAGATACCGAGCCGCTTTCGGCGCTCGGCTTCAAGATTATGACTGACCCGTTCGTCGGCCAGCTCATCTTCATTCGCGTTTACTCTGGCACCCTCAAGACCGGCGACTCGGTTCTGAATCCCCGCACCGGTAAGACCGAGCGTATTGGCCGTCTGCTCAAGATGCACGCCAACAAGCGTGAAGAGATCACCGAAATCCTCGCGGGTGATATCTGCGCCGCAGTCGGCCTCAAGAATCTCATCACAGGCGACACCATCTGCTCGGACAAGCACCCCGTAGTACTTGAATCCATCGACTTCCCCAAGCCGGTCATTGAGGTTGCTGTTGAGCCGAAGACCAAGGCCGACCAGGAGAAGATGGGTGTTGCGCTCTCCAAGCTTGCCCAGGAAGATCCCACCTTCAATGTTCGTACGGATATTGATTCGGGTCAGACCATCATTGCTGGGATGGGCGAACTTCACCTCGAAATCATTGTTGACCGCATGATGCGCGAGTACAAGGTTGAAGCCAACGTCGGTAAGCCTCAGGTCAACTACCGCGAGACAATTCGCTCCAACTCGGAGGCGGAAGGTAAGTACATCCGTCAGACGGGTGGTTCGGGTAACTACGGTCATTGCAAGATTCGTATCTCGCCCAATGAATCGGGTAAGGGCTATGAGTTCAGCAACGACACCAAGGGCGGCACGATCCCCAAAGAGTACGTCAAGCCAATCGACCAGGGCATCCAGGATGCTATGCAGCGCGGCATCCTCGCTGGCTACGAAATGGTCGACATCAAGGTCTCGCTTTACGACGGCAGCTACCACGACGTCGACTCGAACGAAATGGCATTCAAGATCGCCGGTTCCATGGCCTTCAAGGAAGCTGCTCGCAAGGCGAAGCCGGTTCTGCTCGAGCCCATCATGGCCGTCGAAGTTACCGTCCCGGAAGATTACATGGGAACGATCATCGGCGATCTGAACTCCCGCCGTGGCCGTATCGAAGGCATGGAGATGGTTGGCAACACGCAGGCCATTCGCGCGAGTGTGCCGCTCTCGACCATGTTCGGATATGCGACCCACATGCGTGGCGCAACCCAGGGCCGTGCAAACTACTCGATGCAGTTCAAGCAGTACGAGGAAGCACCCCGCTCGGTGTCGGAAGAGATTATCGCCAAGGTACAGGGTAAGGAAGAGAAGTAACCCGCAAGGCGCAAACCAGTTTGCAGTACGAATTTAGAAACACGAAACACGGAGAGAATCATGGGCAAGGAATAGTTTGACCGGTCTAAGCCGCACGTAAATATTGGGACGGTGGGTCACATTGACCACGGCAAGACGACGCTGACGGCGGCGATCACGAAGGTGTTGTCGAAGCATAACCCGAACAACACGTACCGTTCGTTTGACACGATTGACAACGCACCGGAAGAGCGCGAGCGCGGTATTACGATTGCGACCTCGCACGTAGAGTATGAGACGAAGAACCGTCATTATGCTCACGTGGACTGCCCGGGCCACGCCGACTACATCAAG
>JANYER010000196.1 GCA_025359825.1 Granulicella sp. | reverse complement strand
CCCCCGGCTAGCGGAACCCCCCACCGCCCCCCCAACTCCCGCAACCCCCCAAAAAATCCTTCAACCCAATCCCGCCCGCGCTTGGTAGCCAGCATCTCCTTCGGCAGTGCGAGTGAGAGGAAGGCGGACATCGGCTTCGCCCCCATCGCCGCCAGATCACTCAAACCCCGAGCCAGGCAGCGGTGCCCCACCGACGACGCCGGATGCAGGTCCCGCCGAAAGTGTCGGCCTTCCAGCGTAAAGTCAGTCGTCACCAGCACCTCACACCCCGCCGGCGGCCGCAGAATCGCGCAGTCATCCCCGATCCCCAACACCACCGCCCCCCGCGGCCTGCCACTTGCCCGCCGGATATCCTGAATCAAACTCAACTCGCCGTGCGGACTAGGCTGCTTTTTCATAGTGATGGCAGCATAAATGGTGGCGCAAAAGTGGCAGTCCGACCTGCCCAAAAGGAAGGCCGAAAAGGGCTACGAAAGGTTGCACAGGCAGGTACCCTTTGGTAGACTTAGGTCACGCCCAAGAGAGCATCCCGAATCCACAATGCGAAATGAGAAATACCAAAGCTCATTCGCTCCAGTAGATTTGCGGCCTCTCCGAACCGCAGCTGTACAAAGCGGGCAAATCCGGGTCCAGGTCGTCGGTTGAGTCTCAAGAAACGCTACTACATCATGTTCGTAAGCCGGGATGAAGATGGCAACCTGAACAAGGTTCCGGTTCCCCTGCATTACGCCTACATCTTCGTGGCCGCCGCCGCTATCGGTATGTTTACCATTACCGGACTGGCTGGCTCGTACTCGCGCATGCTCATCAAGACCGCTCGCTTCAACCAGCTGCGTCAGGACCACAACCTGCTCCAGAAGGACTACGCGCACCTCGAAGAGGCAGCCCACCAGAAGGACGTTCAGGTCGCTTCCCTCGGCTCCCTGGCCAGCGAGGTTTCCGCGCTCTACGGTCTAACCGCCAGCAAACTCGCGCTGCCCATGGGACGTACCGCCGCAGCCTCTACCAGCACCTCCAAGGCATCTGCCGGCGTAGCGCCCGTCTCCAGCGCTCTTACCGATCCAGAGACGGAAGTGAACTACTACAAGTCCGTCGACGCCTTCTACGCCCTTCGTACCACCGCGATGAGTGGCTCGCTCAATCGCAGCTTACCTGCCCTTGCAACCTCGCGTTCTGGCCTCCGCTTCGGTCTGGGCACTGGCCTTGACTCCTTCGACGCCGACGGCCCTTCCATGTGGCCGATCCTCGGACCCGTCACCAGCGGCTTCGGGCAGCGGGAAGACCCCGTCACCGGCAACGGCGAAGGCGAGTTCCACACCGGCATCGACATCTCCGCTCCTAACGGCCTCCCCATCCGCGCCACCGCCGACGGCACCGTCCGCATCGCCGAGATGCAAAACGGCTACGGCCGCGAGGTCGTGATCGACCACGGCCACGGCATCGCCACCTGCTACGGCCATATGTCCGGCTTCGCAGTCGTTGCTGGCCAGGCCGTCATTCGCGGCCAGGTCATCGGCTACGTCGGACACAGCGGACGCACCACTGGGTCACACCTGCACTACGAGGTACGCATCCGCAACACCCCGGTCAACCCGCACAAGTACCTCCGTACCACCCTCGCTGACCTCGGCATGGGAACAACGCCGGCAAGCTAAAGCGATTTGCATCACACAAGAAAAGGCAGGCACCCAATCGGGTCGCCTGCCTTTTTACTGCTTTGAACTAACTACTCAATTCAAAAATGACTAGCGACTACCGACTGACGAAGTTGGAGCAGAGTCAGCAGCCCCTACCGCTATCGGGGTCGTAATCTGCTTCAACATCTCGAGTGGGATGGTGGCCGTAACCACAGCCCGATCCTTATGCTGTTCGACCTTCAGCGACTCGATTGCCTGCGTCACTGCTGCGTCCGTCGCGGCACCTTGCCCGCTCCGCTGCAAGGATCGCAGCAGTCCTAGAAGCGTACTCAGCGCCTCCGTGGAGCGCGCCGCGTCTGCTTCCGTAGGAGCGATCTGTTCCACGCGCAACCGCACCGACCCGCGATACTGCAGGCTCGCCACAAACGTCGTATCCTCCGCCAACGGCAGCTGTAGCCCCATTACGCTGATGCGTCCGCCCTCGGAGAATGGCAGTCCCACATGCCCGATGCCCCACGCACTCGACAGAAGCGGAACATCCTCATACCGCGCCGAGAGCAGGGAGGAGCCTGCGAATGGGGACGCCGCCGCACGAGCCCGGTCCAGCATGGAGTGAATCTGCTCCGCCGTCGGCATGTTGGAGGCCGCAACCATGTCATACGCCAGTTGGGTTACGCGAAGCTGGCGTCCTCCCCCGGCAGCTGCATCGCCGACCTGGATCGTATAGATGTCGTGGCCAGCGTAGCTCTCCTTCGCTGTCGCAAGGCTCGCCAGGTAGCGTGCCAGCCGATCGCCGTCGAACCGTCCGGAGAACACCTCGGAGTAGGCCACAGGGCCATTCGGGCCTTTTGGATTATCCATGCGATGCAGCGCAAAGGCTACCTCGTCGAGGTCGCGCTCGGGCACAATCCCTGTAGCGTCGATGAAGCGTTGGAAGTCTCCACTGCGTGTCACGATTGTCTTGTCGAAGTGCGTCGCCAGCCGCAACGGCTTCACGTTCGCATACACGATCGCATCCGACTCCGGCAGCAGGCGGGCTACCTCCGGCGGCGCCTTCTGCCGCAGGTAGAGTGCCCCCACCAGCGCAGCAACCAGCACAAGCATCAGCAACAGGGAGTAACGGGTGCGTTTTCGCATTCAATCTGTTTCTACTCTGTCTCGGGAGCGACCGCAAATAGCTCGGCATCGAACCCTGTCGACACACATCTACTCGGTGATGGCAAAGGTGTAGATTTTGCCGCCGTTGGTCACGTTGCCGGTGCCTGGCGGCAGAATTCCAAACTCGCCTCCGCCCACCTTCTGGTCCAGGGTGAACTGGTAGATTCGCGGCGCGCTCCGTGTCGGTTGAAACGGCACCTCGTCGCGATCCGCTCCCCCAGTGGAATGAAAGACTCCTCCGGTAAGCGTCCTAAACTCACGGCTGCTGGAGTTCAGCCGGAACTTCAGCAGGTCGTATTCTGCTGCCGAAACACCCTCGGGCACGTAGATCAAAAACTGGATGGGACCCTGTAACGTCAGCTTGGATTCACGGCCGTTGATGTGGCCGTTCTTGTCCTGCTTGATGATGCCGTTGGTCACCGTCGACTTCAGAAATCCACCCGACTTGATGTGGACAATCTCCGGTTCAATCGCGACCCAATTGCCTTTGTGGTCCTTGTAGTAGACGCCAATTTCATTGACCTCCGGGACGACCACTGCGGCTTCATGCTCTTCAATCATGCGTCGCCGCGACTTGGTCACCATACCAGTGATAATTCGGTCCGAGACCCCCACTTCCTTCAACCCCACCAGAGCGTCAGCGTCGATGGTGTAGCTACCCGGCTGGGTGGTGATGGTCTGGAGGATCAGGTCGTCGCCCAGGCCAGCCTTGACCATGCGCACGATGGAGTCATTGGTCAGGGTCTTCGCTACTTTGGGCTGGAGCGGCCCTTCCACAGCCTCTGTTGGCGTCTGTGCGTAGCTGCTTTGGCTTGGCATCAGCACCAGCGTCAAGCTTAGCGCGAACGCTGCAACTCCTATCTGACGCAATAATTCACGCAAACCTGGCATACCTCAAACTCCCTCGAATGGCTAACTATCTCACGCTCCACACATTCATTCGTAAGGAATTCAGAGCATTCCTCTCGTCTGTTGGATTTAGGACGCGCTAGCATTCGGAAAGTTATTTGGGCTCTAAGGTGCTGTCGTTAGCAAAGGCGGCCTTTCCCACATGCCGCGCCGCTGCTATCCATTGCTCCGAGCATTCTCTTATGCTAAATTGATATCTGCGGCGCACTCTGCGCGGGCACTGCTGCGCGTCTTACGGCTTGGCTTACAGAGGGCATTACAAGCAACAAAAGCGGAACGCAAGGCTGTTTGGGCTGGCGTAGCTCAGTTGGTAGAGCATCTGATTTGTAATCAGAGGGTCGGGGGTTCAAATCCCTTCGTCAGCTCCATCATCCAGCCAGCACCAGATGGTCGTAGAAAGAAAGATTTGGTTGTACTGCTTGCCGTCCTGGCAGCGCAGGCCTCCGGTCACTCCTTCAAGGTTTCTTCACCGCTCGATTTCGAAGCTGGAATCGACCCGCGGGCTTGGCAGATTGGCTGTAGGTTGCACCAAAGGGCTGTACGTGGCAATGCGCACAGGTGGCCGAGTGGTTAATGGCAGCAGACTGTAAATCTGCCCGTCTTTGACGTACGGAGGTTCGAATCCTCCCCTGTGCACCATTTATTTTTCGTAGTAGCGGTTGATGTCGTAGTAAGTGAACGTGCTGTAAAGGTGAGTCTGTGGATCTGAGTCCAGCCGGTAGCGGTCGCATGACAATCGCACTCGGTATACTTGGACTCTTGGGTGTTCTGGTCTGGCGAACGATGGAGCCAGGCAAGTATCAGAACCTCACCTGGATCTTGTTAGGATTTTTTGCCTTCCGCGTCGTCCTCGGACGGCTCCGTTCGAGGTAGGATTATAAGGTTGGTTTGTAGCACAGTGCTGGCGTAGCTCAGTGGTAGAGCACTCCCTTGGTAAGGGAGAGGTCGAGAGTTCAAGCCTCTCCGTCAGCTCCAGATTTTAGATTCAAGTTTTACGAGCAAGCGGGAGTGATGCAGGTCGGGGCTTTAGCCTTGATTCGAGTCACTCCAGGCAAGTTTTACGAGCAGCAACGCGGGAGTAACGGTAGGTCAGGGCTTTAGCCTTGACTAGAGCCACCCTCTCGAACAAGGTTTTACGAGCAGCAACGCGGGAGTAACTCAGTGGTAGAGTCACAGCCTTCCAAGCTGTTGGTCGCGGGTCCGATTCCCGTCTCCCGCTCCAGACCTTAGAAGATCAGCACTGTTGCAGTACCAGCAGTAGGAGAGTTTAGTTTGAGCGCGACTTATGAAAAGCCCGCAATGACCGTTGAAGACCTACCGGTCTATAGCGCAGTCAAAGCGGCCATCGAATCCGCCATGGCTTCCAACCTAGTGGCCGATTTCTTCAAGTCCATTGCGCGTGCGGGCCTCCGGGTTCGGGAGTTCGAGAAGGTCCTCGGCCAGGGTCTGCTTGGTAAGGAAACGGCCAGCGAATACAGCCGTCTTCAGAACGGCGACCAGGGCCAGATTCGCGAGTTTTACCTCGCCAGCCTGGAGCGCGTTGCTCCTGAACTGCGGGAAAAGTTTTTCAAGCTGTATGCGTACTACTGAGCGGCATCCGTAAGTTTGCTTCACTAAGGTTTTATCAAGTTTCGTTCCACGATGTAATTGACCAGAAACGCCGGTCACGCCGGCCAACACGAGGAGACAAGCAGTCATGGGCAAGGAAAAGTTTGACCGGTCTAAGCCGCACGTAAATATTGGGACGGTGGGTCACATTGACCACGGCAAGACGACGCTGACGGCGGCGATCACGAAGGTGTTGTCGAAGCACAACCCGAACAACACATACCGTTCGTTTGACACGATTGACAACGCACCGGAAGAGCGCGAGCGCGGTATTACGATTGCGACCTCGCACGTAGAGTATGAGACGAAGAACCGTCATTATGCTCACGTGGACTGCCCGGGCCACGCCGACTACATCAAG
>JANYER010000382.1 GCA_025359825.1 Granulicella sp. | reverse complement strand
CTGCTAGCAGGCAGCTTCGCATCGTCGAACGTGCCCAGTACCGTCTTTATATTGGCTAGCTTCTCTTTTTTGGCCCGGTCGGCGATGAAGTCGATGGCCCTGGGGTTGATCTCTTCTGCGAAGACGGTTCCGCCAAGGCCGACGCGGCGTGCTGCCCGCACCGTAAACCAGCCAGACCCCGCCCCGATATCCGCAACACTCTTGCCCGGCTGGATCTTCAGCAGATCCATCACCCGCTCAATCTGGAGCTTCCTGTCGCGGTCAGGGTACTCAAAGATCGATAGGTCCCCGGCGTAGGGTGTGCTGGTAGGCCGTGGCGCGGCTTGCTGGCCTGTACCGGCACCGGGAAGCCCGACCAGCAGTAGCGTAACGAGGCAAATATGACGGACAGGGTTGGTTCGACGACGCATCATCTCTCCACCATCTGCCATCCTTAGGTGCTTGGCAAGCACCTCCGCTCACCTCGTTTTCACTCCACACAGCGCTCGGCCCATCCTAAGAAAAATTTGGGAGACAGACGGAAAAGGGTTTCCCAAAATCTCTCAGGGCGACCGCGCCGAAGCCTCGCCGTCCAGAAATAGAGGTCATAAAATTATCATTCCATTCGACTTATATAAGACCATGCAATCTTTTGCAGTTTGGAGGCTGACTTGCTCTTATCTAGAGCAACACCACTTTGCCGCAGTCAGGCTTTTGTCCCATATCCCGAACCTCGGTTCGCTCAAACCATCGCCTTGGAGGCCCTATGTATCTTTTCTTCGCACCAGCAACCATTGCACTCTTCACCATCGGATACATTCAGCTTCGCGATCAGTTTCGAGTGCTTGCGTAACCGTCGACACACACCAATAGAATGAGCTCCGGTTAACCGGAGCTCATGACATTTCCTGTTTCAATGCACTCGTATTGGTTACTGAATCTGTACCAGCTCTGCGCCTGATCCGTGTGAGGCACCGGGGGTGGTGAAGGTCTTCTGCGGAGCACGCCAGTGGTCGATATAGCTGACCTGGTGGACGCAGCTGATGGTGCAGTTGGGCGCACAGCTTTTCTCGGTGAGGAACTCGCGCTTGACGTCCGCCGTCATGTACCCCGACAACGGGACGCCCGGATAGCCGCGCTGCTGCGAGCAGTAGTGCACCAGTCCAAACTCGCAGATATAGACGTAGCGGCCACCCGCACGGCAGCGCCAGTCATTCGTCTTGCCGTTGGCAATTGCTTCCTGGAAGTGGTTGAAGCGGGAGTAACTGCGCCGCGTAAGGTTGCGAACCTGCTCCCAGACGCCGCGCTCGCGCTCGCCCAGCGGCTTCAACTGGCCGGAGCCGTCGTGGATGATCCCAATGGTCGAGCTGAAGCCTAATCCCAGGGCGCGCTCACTCACCGTGCGAGCATCCTCAGGATTGGCGATACCACCGCCAACCACGGAATTGATATTGACGTGGAAGTCAGCATGCTCCGCCAGCATCTTCAGCTTGGCGTCCAAAACTTTCAGGCTCTTCTTGGAGACATCGTCGGGCATCACGTTGTCGATGGAGATCTGCATGTGATCCAGCCCAGCGGCGTTCAACCGCTGGATACGGTCCGGCATCAGCAGGTAGCCGTTAGTGATCATGCCGGCAATGGCGCCGGTCTTGCGGATGCGCGTGATGATCTGGTCGAGTTCAGGGTGCAGGAGGGGCTCGCCACCGGAGATGGTGATGACGGAGGTCCCCAGCCGGCCCAGATCGTCGATGCGGCGCAGCATCTCATCCAGCGGGACGGGATCGGAGTTGTCGTCATACTCGTTGCAGTAGGTGCACGCCAGATTGCAGCGGCGCATGGGCACGATGTGCGCCATGTAGGGATGTCCGGTGGACGCCAGGGCGGACCCGATCGATGCCAGCTCGCGGACCTTCCGCGTTACAGCCTTCCAACGCCGCTTCAGCGGCATAAGCCGCAGCGTAGTCGCTGGGGTGGTCGTCGTAGAAGGGGGGGTCTGGGCAGCCTGCGTCATCTCTTCCAGTATAAATCGCGCAGAAAAAATAGGCTTTACGATGAGGTTCCTGGCTCGCGGCCAAACTCCGAAAAGCCTAGCGGAAGGAGTAGCCTACCCGGCTTGCCACGACCACAGGACGCTCGTCGCCCTCAGGCTGCGACTCCACGCTGGAGCGCTTCTTGCCGTCGGGAGTCAGGGTGAGGGTCTGCTCCTTTTTGTCACGCAAGACGACCACTGCGACCGCTTTGCCGCGGTTCTCCCGGACGACCTTCATCCAGTCGCCGCTGCTGGTCATTTTGGTGGCGTTGACCCGGACGACTACATCGCCGGCGCGCAGGCCAGCATTCGCTGCCGGGGAGTTGGCATCCACACTGTGGACGAGCACACCCGCTCCAGGGGTGCCGAAGAACTCAGCCAATTGGGGGCCCATCGTCTCCACCATCGCTCCGGTGTACGAGGAACCAATGGAGAGAGCGCCCATAAGAGCGTGGCCGCTGCGTGCTGCTGCCCCGGGAGAGAAAAAGCTCTGTGACTTGCTGTTCGCGGTGCTGGATGTGCCTGAAGCTGACTGTGGGGCGGGCGCCGGAACTACCTCTTCCGATGGGACCGGCACGCGCCAATGGTCTTCCCAGGCTTTACGTTCCAGCTCCAACCGGTTTGCCAGCATGGTGGAGAGGGTCTGAACCTGTCCATCGCGGCTGATGACCAGCGACACGGTGCGGCCTGCTGGGGTTTCTCGCAACATGCGACGCAACTGGTCTTCCCCTTCGATGACGGTCCCGTTCATCTGCAGGATCACGTCGTGCTCGCGCAGGCCGGCTTTCCCAGCAGGTCCGTCGTGATCCACGCTGGTCACCTCAGCGCCGCGCGACTCTTTGAGCTTCAACTGTGCAATCTGCTCGTCGCCTACATCACGAATATTTACGCCCAGGTACCCTTGCGACTTCGAGGCCATGCCGGAGCTTGCAGCGCCTTCAAAGCCAGCAATCAGCGTAACCGGCTCACTGGCCCACGCCGCAGTCCCTGCACCCAACCCGACCACCACCGTCGCCACTCGAAACACTCGACACATCGTACTCATGACCGTTCCTGCCTTCATCGTCTGTTGCTTGTTTCTACCGCAGTGGCACTACTGAATATCTCCTGCACTCTGCAATGCGTTGTACGAAGCGGTCCGAATAAACGGGTTTTCATCCTGTATCGAAACGGTCCGCAAGACCTGGCGCACGCTGGAGTCAGACCGTACCGGCTCGAGAAGCGCAATCGCCATAGTCCGTACCTGGGGGTCTACGTCATGGGCGAGCGTCTCGGCGATGGCGTCGCGAACCTGGTGGTCCAGGCCGACGTAACGCTGTAGTCCTTCGAGGGCCTTCATGCGGACACCGGCGTCTTTGTCATAGCGCAGCGCCACCAGCAGCTGGGCGCGAATTCCCTTGCCGTCTGTCTGTCCATTGCAGTTGTGCTCGGCCTTACATTCATCGGTCAGCAGGCTGACAGCATCGCGGCGGACGCCATTGGTTGCGGCCGGCTTCATCCCCATTACCAGCAACTCGCGGATGCGCGGCTCATCCAGAGAGCCCTCGACCGTCTCCGGCACCACGCGGTTGTAATGCACCTGTACCAGCTCGGAGTTGGGGGTTTGAACGATTCCGGTGACGTTGGCGATTACGCCTTCAGTCGGGCGATAGATGGTAGTACCGGGATTGATGGAGCCTGCGTGTGCGACCTGATAGCGATGCACGAAGTTCCCGCCCAGAAAGCCGACGCCCAGCAGCAAAGTGGCCAGCGCAGGAGCACTTTGCAGATGTCCCATCCACGCGTAGAAGTTCACCCGCAGCCGGGTCAGAAAGCCGTGCGCGGGGATCAGGTCCAGCTCTTCATCCAGCCGCATCCGGCTCTGTGCCAATAGATTAGGAGAGGGCTCCAGCACCGGCACCAGGGCGAGGTACTCATCCATGGCGCGGAGCGCGTTCATCTCTCGGCGGCAATCTTCACATCCGGATAGATGCTGCTCCAGCCCATCGACCAGCTCATCCGGCAGCTCGCCATATCCCATCAATACGATTTGGTCCTGCGCGATTTCACACTTCATGGTCCTGCCTCTTCCAGCCTCAAATAATTTCGTGCCCAGCTTGTGCATAACATGACCCAGGGTCTAAACAGCTCGCCCATTTCAGCCATTTCGTACAACAACTTGCGACTACTCCTACCGAACTCCAGCCAGGTTCGCCCGCAACTTACGGGTCGCACGAAACAGCGTGTTCTTGGCCGTCTCCTCAGTGGTGCTCAACATCTCCCCAATGGTTCGGAGCTTCAACCCCTGGTAGTGCTTCAGTTCAAACACCGTCCGCTCGCGCGGGGTCAGTTTGTCCAGCGCCTCGTTAATCTGCAGGCTCATCACCCGACGGTCCAGCTCGCGGGCGGGGTTGGCCATGGCCCGGTCGTCGGTGATGTTGGCCATCAGGTCCATCTCGTCGCCGCTGGCGTCCAGAACGGTGGCGGGATCTTCGCGGCGGCTCTTGCGGCGACGCATCTGGTCAAGACACAGATTGGTCACAATCCTATAAAGCCAGGTGTAGAACGAGCACTCGAAGCGGAAGTTCCCCAGGTGGCGGTACGCCTTGATGAAGGCCTCCTGGTGGACGTCCTGCGCGTCCTGCTCATTGCCCAGCATGTGCAGGGCAAGGCGGAGAACGCTCTGGTCGTAACGGCGCACCAAGGCATCGAAGGCGGTTCGCTGGCCGCGTTGGGCCTCGCGGATCAGCTCATCATCCTCACTGCGCTGCTGCGCACGAGCCTCCAGCTGAGCTGGAGTCATCTTGCCGCTGCGGGTTCCGGTCTGAGTCACGGCCTTCGGCATCGTTGGCTGTGATTCTACCGCTACGGCCTTCGCCTGCATACCCAGAGCGAACGGACTGGGCCGCCGGCCACGCAGACCTGCAGCCTTCGCTACGCCTACGGAGGAGGTACCCAAAGAAGCTGTCAGTTCACCACCTAACCCATTGGTCAGGTTCATACCAGCTGCACTTACATTCATATATTCCGACTCCGGAGTCAGAAACTAGGTTCACTGCAATAGACCGCCCCACCCTGAAAAGGTAAGCATCTGGTAAGCATCCGGGGTGTCACCCCCGGCGGCTTCAGACGCCTTCCCCGCTCCGGTAAACTGCATCTATGCCCTCTCGCCCCACCGCTCCCGGCCTGTTTCCCGTCTCTTCCGCCAAACCGGCCTCCATTTCGACCTCCAGAGATCTTAAAAGCGGCTGGATTACCGCTCATTGCGACGGTGGTGCTCGGGGGAATCCCGGCCCGGCCGGCTACGGCGCAGAGGTCACCGGACCCGATGGCTCCGTGATCGCCGAACTCTCCGAGTTTTTGGGGATTCGCACCAATAACTACGCGGAGTACTCGGGCCTGCTGGCCTCGCTGCAATATGCCCTGGACCATCACCACCCCCGGCTGAAAGTCATCTCCGACTCGGAGCTTATGGTGAAGCAGATCCAGGGAAAGTACAAGGTCAACTCCCCCGACCTGAAGCCGCTATGGCAGGAAGCCAAAAACCGCATCGCCAGACTGGAGGGCTTCGAGATCGCCCACGCGCTGCGCCACAAGAACAAAGCCGCCGACGCCCTGGCCAATCAGGCCATGGACCGTGGGATGCGCCGGAGTCCGGCTAGCCCAGCTGGCTCTGGTGCGGTTTCGGGTGTGCCTAAGGCCACCCCCTACCCGCAGCGGTCAGAGGCCCCAGCCAACCCCTACCCTGCTGCCCCTGCAACCCCTGTCGCCAAAGCGGATGCCATGCTGCGGGGTTTTACCCGCGACGGTGTCGTCCACATCCTGGGTGGGACGACTTTGCCGGACGGCATCTTCGTGAAAATTATTCGCGAATAGTTAAATGTTCCCAACCGCTACTTTTTGTCGTCCTTATGCCGAAGATCCAACCCGAACTTCGGCTCGGACTTCGTTCCGGAGATCTTAACCGGAATCTCAGCGCCACCCTGACCATCTTTGCCCTTGAAGAATGGGTCCACCGGCTTCAGCAACCACGACTTCCACCTGGAAGCCACCATCTGAGACACCTTCGCCTCGGTGCGAACGTTACCGTGGAAGTCGAACTCATTTCCATTCAGGGAGTACACCCCATCCAGCTTCAGCTTTGCTCCAGGCAAGGTGTACACCAGGTCATTGAAGCGGAAGCGGGCAGAATCCATGACAAACCGACCCTGCATCGCTGATTGCACGTCCTCCGCTCCGGGCTGGGCCTCTTTTGCGTCGCCCTGCGCGCGGAGGCTCATCATGTCCACCTTGTCCTGCACTTTCTCATTGGTGAAGTGCAGCCGCCGCATGGTGAATCCCCCCTTCAAGGACATCTTCTGCACGACGCTCACCTTGCCGGGCGGTAGGTGCAGCGCCACTCGCATCGTCACTACCCCCGTAACCAGAACCGGCTGAGTTTGGACCCCCAGTTCCAGGAAGTCCTGCACACGGCCGTTCGGCACGTCCACATCGACAGCGATGTCGTGTCCCACGCCTTTGATGTGGACGATAGCACCCTTGGCCGTCATGTCCGAGGATCCCAGGCGGGCCTCCACATGGTTGATATAGGTGTCGCCGGACGTGCCGTCTACCACCGCCTCAAACTTCGTGGTCAACGGCATGGGATGTTTCGCGGTGTCGAGGGTGAAGTTGGGCGTACGGGTCTCACCCTGTACGTGGATCTCGTTGACCTGCCCGGTGAAGTCACCGGTGGAGGTCAGATTCCCGCCGAGCCCTTTAATCGTACCCAGGTCTACATTCTCAAAGACGTAATGGCCGGTGAGGTTGGAGTCGCCGGGACTCTCTGTGACCCACGGGCCGAAGGTTCCATGGGCATGCACATCGCCTACCGGAATGGCGTTGACGATGGTGGCTTCATACCGCCACGGCAGATCCGGCCCTACGTCGTGCAGCAGGATCTTGCGCAGCTCAAAGTCTTTGGGGTCGCGCCCCGGCTTTAACGTGCCGATGATGAGATGGGAGTCGTCGCAGGCGATCTCGTCGACAAAGATTTTTACCTTGCCGCCACGTTTCTTCTCGTTCCCTTCTTTATGTGCCGCCTGCCGGTACTCGCGTGGAGGGATTCTGACGACGAGTCCGGTTACCTGCACTGTCCCGACGTGCATCGGCTTGAGAAAGAGTCCGCGCAGTCCGGTATGGAAGGCAAAATGGCGAACCTGAATGAGTGGCTGCGTCGCTCCAGCAGCGACCACCGCGTCCGTCGGATAGATGCGCAATCCTTCCCCGCTGACCTCTAACCCGCGAAAGACGGAGACATCGAATTTATCCATCTCAACACGGCTCTTGAAGCGGGTGCTGAGGGTCTCAATTACACGGCCCTTGAGGATTGGCCCGGCGCGACGCACCATACTGTATCCCACCATCGCCAGCACCGACACTACGGCCAGTCCGGAGACTGCTATCCAGCGCCATAGTTTGCGTCCTCGTCCGCCTTTCGGGTGCTCTGCCGGTTGATTCAAGCTGGTCGATCCTCGTACCCTTCGTGCCTTCTAACGCCTCGTATCTTTGGATGCACCCGCAGTTACAAAAGTTGGAACTTTACAAGAGGGGAGATGTACGCCCTCCTATACCCCGAAGGTGTCATTTCCGAGGTGCGGATGCATCTCTACGCTGGAATTCTGGCCAGGAACCACCAAGGCGTCTGCGTTACGACGCATTTTCTTCCGCTCTTAACCATGTACGAAGGCAAACGCGATGCCCCTGAGCAGCAAGACTCTTCCCTCGAGCAGTCCCGATTTCCGCATTCTGCAGCCCCTTACATTTCTTAAGATTCTTAGCCTCATTGCCGTTTCTGTCATTGCCGTTGTTGCCTTCGCTGCCGCCCTTTCGCCCGTTCTCAGAGAGCTGCTGCCTCATGTTCGCCGTCAGATGGACCTGGGTACAGCACTCTGCGCGCTGTTGAGCGCTGTCAGCCTGTACCTTGCTCGTTCCAGAAGCTCTTTCACCGAGCGCCGATTCAGCTATCTGCTAGCCTCCATTGTCATCCTCATCTCCAGCTTTACGCTGCTCAGCTACCTGCACTCCAGGTCTGCGGGGCTACATCTGCCGACCTCCATGTGGCAGACGGCGACCTTTTTCCTGTCGCTTGGAGTTTTAATTCTTGGCCTGCGCATCGAGCGGCCTGTGCTTTCGCATTGCGTCGATCTCCATACCGCTCTGTTGTGCACGTTTGCGCTGGTCCTCTTCTACAACGCTGCGCTCTCCGCTTTGCATCGACTGGACCTGGCCGTGCAGACCGATATGCCATGTGCGACCGTTTCGTGCATTGTTCTGCTGGCCATGGTTGCGTATCTATTGCGCGCCGAACGAGCTGTGTACGCCGTCCTTTTTGCCAGCGGTATCGGCGGCAAGACGGCCCGCCTTACGGTGCCCTTTGCCATCATCCTTCCGGCCATTCGTTCCGTAGGGCGGGGGAACACCCATACCGATTACGTCACTGCCGTGACTGTATTAGTAGTGCTGTCGCTCTTGCTATTGGTTTGTCTGCGCATCCAGGGCCTGGAGCGCGAGGTCCACGATCTCTCGCTGCGCGACGAACTGACCGGGCTGTATAACCGGCGCGGTTTCTATGTTCTTGCCGAACAGGCCCTGCGTCTGGCACAACGCTCCGGCGAGCCCTTCTCGGTCCTCTTCCTCGACCTCGATAACCTGAAGCAGATCAATGACGTGTACGGCCACGAGACTGGCTCTGCCCTAATCCAGCAGATGGCCGCGATTCTGTGCGACACCTTCCGCGAGACCGACGTAATCGCGCGCTTGGGTGGGGACGAATTTGTCGTAGCCTGCAAGGCAAGCTCTGCGGAGATTGACCACGCTATCGAGCGGCTACAAAACTCCACCGCAGACCTGAACCACAGCACTGGCCGACCCTACAATCTCAGCTTCAGCCTGGGCCATGCCACCAACGACTACCTTGTCCATCAGAGCCTGGAAGACATGCTGCAGTACGCCGACCAGGCCATGTATAAGATCAAGCGGCACAAGAAGTTGCTGTCACTCTCTACGAACAGCGATACTCGGAACATTCCCATCCAAATCTAAGGCCACGCGAATGAGTGCAGGCTATCCCTTCGCCAGCTCTGACTTCACCATTTCGCTAACCACCTTGCCGTCCGCCCGCAGCCCTGTCGCCGCAATCTTCTGCTGCACCAGCTTCATGGCGGAACCCATCTCCTTCATGCCCGGCTTTACACCGCCGTTGGCTGCGGCCATCTCAGCGAGTGCACCCTGCACGGTTGCACGAACCTCATCATCGCCGGCGGCTTTAGGCAGATAGCCTTCGATCATCCCGATCTCAACCAGCTCCTTGGCGGCCAGCTCCGGCCGGTTGCCCTTGGTGAACGACTCGACCGACTCCCGCCGCTGCTTAATCAGGGTCGTCAAAATCTGCTGCTCTTCGGCGTCCGTCAAGGCTTCGCGCTTGTCGATCTCTTTATTCTTCAACGCGCTCTTCACCATCCGCAGCGTGGTCAGCTTGTGCTCGTCCTTCGCCTTCATGGCGGTAATAATGTCGGTCTGGATACTGGTTCCGATACTCATTGTTCCCTCACAATCACTCTTCATTATAGGTTCCGGGCACAATTCACCGCCTTCTCACTCCCTGTCGGGCTCCCGATGGGCGAAGTCGCTACAATAGTAGGCATATGATCCGCAAAACCCGTCTGTTCACGCCTGGTCCTACCCCACTGCTCCCCGCCGCCCAGTTCGCCATGGCAGCCGCTGACATTCATCACCGCACTGCTGAGTTCCGCACCCTCTACACTCGCGTCCTGGCCCAGCTTAAGGACTTCTTCGGCACCAAGAACGACGTGCTCATCCTCTCCAGCTCCGGCACCGGAGCGATGGAAGCTTCCGTCTCGAACCTGACGTCTCCGGGCGACCGCGTCCTGGTTCTGACTGCCGGAAAGTTCGGTGAGCGCTGGTCCGGCATCGCCAAGGCCTTCGGCTGCCAGGTCGACGTCGTCTCTGCTCCCTATGGCCAGACCTTCTCGGTCGATGAAGTTGCTGCCGCACTAAAGCTTGAGACTCGCGCTGTGTTCATACAGGCCTCGGAGACCAGCACCGGCGTTCGCCACTGCGTCCCTGCCATCGCTCAGTTGTTGAAAGATAACGGCTCCGAAGCGCTATTGGTAGTGGACGCCATCACCGGCCTCGGCACTTCGCACATCGATATGGATGGTTGGGGCGTGGACGTCCTGATCGGCGGATCGCAGAAGTCCTTCATGATCCCTCCTGGCCTCTCGTTTCTGTCGCTCTCCGACAAGGCCTGGGACCGTATGGAAGCCAGTTACAACCCGCGCTATTACTTCGATCTCCGCAAGGAACGCAAAAACGCGAAGAATGGTGAGTCGGCCTACACCCCTGCTGTTGCATTGATCGCGGCATTGGGCGCTGCTCTGGACTACATTGCCGGACAAGCTGACGGTGACTTGGTAGCCGGACGCAAGAAGCTGGTCGAGAATGCAGAGACCATCTCTGCGATGACTCGCGCGGCTGTGCAGGCTCTGGGCATGACCCTGTTCGCTCCTGACGCTCCGTCCGCTGCAGCCACCGCCGTGCTGCCACCAGCCGGTGTTGACTCCGGCATCATCGTAAAGGAACTCAAATCGCGCTTTGCCGCCGTCATCACCAACGGCCAGGGTGAGATGAAGGGCCAGATCTTCCGCATCGCTCACCTGGGCTTCTTCGACTACATGGACACCATCGCCTTTATCGGCGCGCTGGAACAGGTGGTGATGAAGTCGTTCCCTCAACCTGGGGTGGGTTTCGGCAGCGGGCTGATCGCCGCGCAGAAGCTGTATGCGGAACGCTCCGCCACCGCAGCCGCGGACAGCAAGTGCATCTGCGGTCGCAGCGACGCCTGCTGCTCACTGCAAAACCCAAGCTACGGAGCTAAATAATGAAGCGCCCCGCGTTCTGTACCTAGTACGTGGGGTAGTCCTACAAGACGGCCTCTTCTATATGCTCGTCCGATTCGTACCTCTCCAGTTCGCATCTTTCTTGGCGTTTGCGGTTGCCACATGCTTTGCTGCGCCTGTGGACCACTACCAAGTCGTGCGCACCTATCCGCATTCGACTGAAAGCTACACTGAGGGGTTCTTCTATCGGGACGGACTTTTTTATGAGGGTACGGGGTTGGAGGGGCACTCAGCTTTGCTGGTGGTACAGCCTTCGACGGGTAAGGTAGTGCAGCAGTACAAGCTGCCAGCTCAGTACTTCGGCGAAGGCATCGTCGACTTCGGGACGAACCTGATTGAGTGGACGTGGCAGACGCACCTCGGCTTCGTCTACGACCGCGCTACGCTGCGTCCTGTGGCACAGTTCCGCTATGAAGGCGAGGGGTGGGGCATGACCCGAACGGCGACCGAGCTGATTACCAGTGACGGCACGGCGACACTGCGCTTTAGAAACCCAACAAACTTTACGGAGACGCGAAGTCTTACGGTCCACGACGGGCCGCAGGTGATTGACCAACTGAATGAGTTAGAGTACCTTCCGGCGAAGGCTGGCGTCCGGCCTGAGGCCGAGATCTATGCCAATGTGTGGCATTCGGACCGGATCGCACGGATCTCACCAGTGGATGGGCATGTGATCGCGTGGATCGACTTGACAGGAATTTTGCCGGACCGGGAGCGGGCGAACGCTGAATCGGTACTGAACGGGATCGCGTACGACGCGAAAGGCGACCGGTTGTTTGTCACCGGGAAGCAGTGGCCGCGGATCTTTGAGATAAAAGTTGTCCCTGCGTCTGCACTAACGAAGCGTTAGAGACGAACTTACTTCGGATCCCGACGACAGGTGAAGTTCCTGGCGTCGTCCGGGCTGCCGGAGCCGTTGTAGTGCGGGTATTCGGGATACGTGCACATCTCCCGCACCCGATCGGGAAAGCTCTTCCCTTTGGCCATCATCGGTGCCTTCATCTCGCCCTGCTCCACCCACGCCTCCAGCGCGCTCAGAGGGTCGAAATCGTCGAGTGCGGGGCCGCCCCCGCAGTGCGTCATGCCAGGGATCAGGTAAAGCTTCGCCCAGTCAGCGGCCTTGCTCTCGCCCCCGTTATCGGCCTGAAGCTTGCCGTAAAAGCGGATCAGGTCATTGCCGGAGAAGATGGGATCGCTCATGCCGGTGAAGAGCAGCAGCTTGCCGCCATGTGCGGAGAAGGAGTTCATCGCGGTGGAGGTGGCGTCCTCATACCCGGCGGCATTCCTGGAGCGCTCAACTGCAGTGTCGAAATCGAAGCTCTTCAGATCAAACGTCGGCTGATAGGTGTCCTGATGGATACTCTTCGTTGCCTCCGGCCCGAGCATCATGTTGAGTGCGTTGGAGCGTTCGGTCTGCGAGGTCCCCAGCTTCCAACTCCGCCAGCCGGGGGCCGATACACCCGAGTCGTAGGGCCAGTCGGAGTAGAGCGGTTTGCCGTCCGAGGTCTGCGGACCGGAAAACGCCTTCTTCAAGGCGGTGACCTGCGGGGCGGAAAGACAATCCTGCTGTTTGCCGGCTTTGCAGGTTAACACTGCCGGATCGTAGTGACAGGCCTGCGGGTTGTCGATCGAACCATCCTTCAGTCCGTCCAGCCCGTCGCACTTTGCGAGGATGGAGTCGCTCAGTAGCTTGAGGTCTGTATCCGCGAAGGCACGACTAAATATGGGCTGGCCTTGATCGTTGTTTGGCGCTACCTGAAGGAAGGCTTTGTCGTCCCATATCTCGGCGATAGCGGCGCGCGTGAGATTGAATGCCGGATCGCCTGAAACCACGCCGTCGAACAGCAGAGGAAAGCGTTGCGCCGCGATTAGAGCTTGCCTGCCGCCGTTGGAGCAGCCGAGAAAGTAGGTGCGCTTCAACGGCGTTCCATAGTAGCGCGGCAGCACCTGGCGGGCCAGCTCCGTAACCTTCTCGACGGCGTTGTAGTAGTAGTCGAGACGTGCCTGCTGGTCCGCACCGAAGGCACCATCCTGGCTCTCATGCCCTGCATCGGTGGAGGCGACGGCATACCCGCGGGCCAGTGCAACCTTCGCGGTAGAGGCGTTGTTCGGCATCGAGCCCAGTGCAGGGCGAACGACGCCGTCCATGCCGCCGCCGCCCTGGAAGAAGAACTTGCCATTCCAGTCGCTGGGGAGTCGCAGTTCAAAACCGATGCCGTAATGCTTGCCGTCGACTCCGGTGCGCGGATTGATCTCGGCGCGCCACAGGCAATGCTCTGGCAGCTCGACCTGCGTGCCGCGTGCAGGCCCGTTCGCTACTCCGGCGGCGATGTGTCTCGACTCCAACCCTTTCAGCTCAAACCCAGGAAGCTGGAGCGAAACCAACGCGGCGCATTCCAGCTTGGCTGGCGCGACCTCGGCGCGAGCTGTCGAAGCTGGTGAGGTGGCTAAAAAAATGACTATTCCAGCGGTCACGAGTACAAAAAGGAGGCGTCGTAGCGAGTGCGGCACAACCATAAGAACACCTCTTGCAGAGCAGTGCTGATCACACTACTACAAAACCGTAGCCGCTTTCAGAAGACTTGTCCGCTCTACGCACCGGAGTCTGAGGCGCCAGACGGCAACGCATTTTTAAGCCGCCTCAATTCTCTACACCCCGTTCTGCTTAGCGCTTCTTGATACTCTTATCCAGCACCTATGAAGCGATCTCCTATGAAGCGTTCGAGCCAAGTCGTCGCCCCACTCCTTGCCGCCGCTGCACTGGCCATGTCCACCGGCTGCCGTAAGCCTGAGATGCAACGCTGCGTCGATGAACACAACATCGTCGTCGATGACAGCAAGTGCGCCAACCTGCCACCTGGCCAGCAAGGGATTCAGCAGCGTCCCGATGGGCATGGCGGCTTCTTCCCGTACATCTCCCCCTATCGCTACTACTATGGCGGATACGGCGGGTACGGCCTGGGTAGCACGATCGGGGGCGGCGGATACTTTCCCAACGCCGGCCGCAGCTACGCCACGCGCTCTGGCGTGACGACCCGCGGCGGTTTTGGCAGCTCGTTCTCCTCAGGCGGAGCCCACGGCAGCAGCAGCGGAGGAGAATAAATGCAACGCACCACCCAGACGCCCCGCCCCGACTGGCAGAAGACCGTCGAGTCGCAGGGCCTGCTCTTCCACACCCTCGAAAATGGCTCTCCCTACTGGGACGAGTCCGCCGCGTACCAGTTCACCGCCACTGAGGTCGACACACTCGAAGCCGCCGGCAACGAGTTGCAGACCATGTGCCTCGCCGCCGCGCAGAACATCATCGACAACAAACGCTACGCCGAGCTCGACATCCCTCCAGCCGCTATCCCTGCTATCGAGTGGGCCTGGAACTCCGAGCCACCCGCGCTCTATGGTCGCTTCGACATGAGCTGGGCTGGAGCCTCCAGCGGGCAGGCTCCCAAACTGCTGGAGTACAACGCCGACACCCCCACCTCGCTGCTGGAAGCCGCCGTCATCCAGTGGAACTGGCTGGAAGAGCGTGCCGAGTCGCTCCGTCCTGCCTTCAGCAACAGCAAAGCCGACCAGTTCAACTCCATCCACGACAAGCTGATTGCAAAGTGGACCGACCTGAATCCATACCTCACGCAGCCGCTCTACTTCGCCGCGCTCGATAACCCCGAGGACCAGCTCACCGTCACCTATCTGCGCGATACGGCGCAGCAGGCTGGCATCGTGACGCTACAGATGTTTATGGAAGAGATCGGCTGGAACGACGAGCAGCAGGCCTTCATGGACCCCAACGAAGAGCCAATGCGGTCCATCTTCAAGCTCTACCCGTGGGAGGCGATGCTGGCCGAGGAGTTTGCCCCGCACGCCATCGCCAGCTACTTGAACACCCAGTCCGCAGTGAACTGGATAGAGCCGATCTGGAAGACGCTGCTCTCGAATAAAGGCATCCTGCCGATCCTCTGGGAGCTCTACCCCAATCACCCGTTGCTGCTGCCAGCCTACTTCGACGGCCCCCACGAGATGCGCGACTACGTTCGCAAACCGCTGCTCTCCCGCGAGGGCGCGAACATCACCGTGGTCCGCAACAACACCACAGTAGCCGCAACCGACGGGACTTACCATGGTCGGCAAATTTATCAGGCACTGGCTCCCGATGCGACCTTCTCCGGGCCTGCCTTCTCGACCGGCAACGCCGAACCAAAATATCCCATCCTGGGCGTCTGGATGATCGATCAGGAGTGCGCCGGCATGGGGATTCGTGAGTCAAGCACACCGATCACTGATAATCTAAGCTCCTTCGTACCCCACTTCTTTCTCTGAGACGGCCTTGTGGCAGATCGAACGCCAGATGTAACGCCAGACCCGACTTGTGTCCGACCCGCACTAGCCGCACACTCGCGGATTGTGCACCACGTTACTGACACCCGGAGCGACTCTCCAAGGGCTGCGCGTCTGTTCTATCTCGGAATGTCTTTGCTGATGCTGGCATTGGTCACCTTCGGCTTCAGTCGCACCATCGGGCCGGGTCTGCTGCATACCCAACGCCCACTTCGAGACGTATTCCTGCTTAGCGTCCACGGCGCGGTTTTTTATGGATGGATGCTGCTCATGGTCGTGCAAGCCGCTTTGGTACGCTCGCGTCGCATCCGGCTACACCGGCTACTGGGATGGTTTGGTGCTGTCGATGGTGTATTGGTGATTGTTATGGGCGTGTGGGCCATCTTCCACCAGCCAGCACCACTTGCCCTCGAAATGGTGGGTGTTTTAAGCATGGCATGCTTTGGGATACCTGTGACTCTGGCCATTCTCGTGCGGAAGCGTACTGCCTATCACCGACGGCTACTCCTCATCGGCACGGCCATGCTCGCGAATGCGGCCTTCGCCCGCTTCCCGGGTACGTACCTGCCGGGACACTTCTTTTACGCGGGTACCGATCTACTCATCGCCATCGGCATTGCCCATGATCTCTGGAGGGAACGTAGCGTGCATGTTGTCTATCGCTATGCTATGCCAATCCTTCTGGCCGCGGAGATAGCTGTACTCATCCCGGCCTGGCGCTACCTTAGTTGACAAATCCGGGTGCCTTTCAACCCTCTTCAAGGCTGACAGGAATCGCACCAATTTTCAGCCTTGTTCGACGTCCGGAATCTGCGAAAGCTCCTCAGCATCGGCAAGATCTCGCAATCTTCCTATCTGTCGCTTGTTCTCGATCAGGTCCGTCTTCGAGATAAAAGGTATTGAGAGCCCGTCCACCATCGTCTCCATGCGGTTCCGCCAGACCTGATCGAAGCTCATTTCGCCGATAGACGCGAGAATGTCGATGTGGTCCTCTGCCGGACCAAACCGAAGATTCTCTTCATCACTGAGAAGATCGGCCGACTCCAATCCCACAAGCGGAACACCCAGCGCGAACAGTGCCTGAAAGGCGGCTTCTGCATTTTCTACCGTAGGCCGAATGAAGAGATCAAGGTCATGCGTTGTGCGGAGATAGCCGTGGGCGTTTACGGCCACACCACCCACGACTGCATACTCAACTCCGGCGGCGGCGAACGCGGCTAGGAGTGAGATCTGCTTGCTGTTCATCGTAGGGTATACCTCGCATCTCGACCATGCGCCGAGTAAGCGCAGTCATCGCTGCCAGACGCTCTGGTACGCTTTTACGGCTCCAGTAGAGCAACTGCTCCACCCGTGCCTCGTGATGATTGAGCTTTCTGGGAGCGTACAGAGATGCGTCGTCGGTCGTCTGGATCTCCATGCAGCCAATGATAAGGCAAAGAGGCGCATAAGTCCGGCTTGAATGCCCTTGCCTGCATTCGCGGCGCGCAACAAACCTCGCCTCGTGCAGAGTAGTCACACCCGCAGGTACACTAGAGACTTGCAGCATCTCCATGCTTTCCCGTCCTAAACCGCAGCGTAGCGGACCATTGCTCTCGTCAGCAAACAAGAAAAGGAACTCGAAGATCCATGAAGATCGTCCTCGCAGAAAAAGTCTCGCCCGCCACCCTAGCCGTCTTCCAGCAGGAGCCCGGCTGGGTCATCGTGACACCCGACCAGATTAAGAACGGCCTCGCCGCCGAGCTCGTAGACGCCGACGCCCTCGTCGTCCGCTCCGCCGTGCAGGCTGACGCAGCCCTGCTCGCCGCCGCCCCCAAGCTTCGTGTCATCGGTCGCGCCGGAGTAGGCGTCGACAACATCGACACCGACGCCGCCACCCGCCACGGCATCGTCGTCATGAATACCCCCGGAGCCAACGCCGTCGCCGTCGCCGAGCTGACCCTTGGCCTGATGATCTCCATGGCCCGTTCGATACCGCGAGCAAATGCGAGCATGCATCAAGCCAAGTGGGACAAGAAGTCCCTGCAAGGGCAGGAGCTGCGCGGTAAGACCCTCGGCATCGTCGGCCTGGGTCGTATTGGCCTGGAAGTAGCACGCCGCGCCCGCGCCTTCGGCATGAACCTCATCGGCTTCGACCCCTTCATCGCTCCCGTCATCGCTCGCGAGAATGAGGTGACGCTCGTCCCTATCGACGAGATCTTCAAGGAGTCCGACTACCTCACCCTGCACGTCGGCCTCACCACCCAGACCGAAGGCCTGATCAACGCCACCTCGCTCGCCATCATGAAGAAGGGCGTCCGCATCATCAACTGCGCACGCGGCGAACTGATCGTCGAGCAGGCTCTGGCCGATGCTATCCAGTCCGGCCATGTCGCAGGCGCTGCCCTCGACGTCTTCCACCAGGAGCCACTCAAGGATTCGCCGTTCTTCAACCTCGACAACGTTCTGCTCTCTCCGCACATCGCCGGGGCCACGGACGAGGCCCAGGAGGCCATCGGCATCCAGCTCGCCCTGCAGGTGCGCGACTACCTGAAGCTCGGGGTCGTGCAGAACGCCGTCAACCTACCCTCTCTCTCCCACGAGGAATACATCGAGGTCGCACCGTACATCGAAATGGCGGAGCGGCTAGGCCGCTTCCTCTCCCATGCCACCCCCGGCAACCTGGAGAACATCCAGATCACCTACTCGGGCCGAATCGCCACCGGCAAGACCGACCTCATCCGCAACGCCGCCATCGCCGGCATCTTTGCGAACTCGGACCAGGTAAACCGTATCAACGCCGCCGCCATCGCACAAGAGCGCGGCATCCGCATCCAGGAAGACAAGAAGGAGTTCACGACCGGCGGCAGCGGCTCCGTCCTCAAGATCACGCTGCACTCCTCGGGCGGCGACACCAGCGCCTCCGCCACCGTGCTGCACGGCACCTCGCCGCGCCTGCTGACCTACGACGGCATCGACATCGAGGC
>JANYER010000344.1 GCA_025359825.1 Granulicella sp. | reverse complement strand
GCCCTGCGCGCTGAGGAGAAAGCTGTAGTTGCCCTGGCCGCGGGCGAGATCCTGGATGGAGTTGGTGACCATTCCGTTGAGCCAGCGGACGCGGTCATCGCCGGTGATGCGGACCCAGCCGATGTCCGGGAGCGGGGCGATGGCGGTAGCGGTGAGGACGGCTTCGATTTCGAATGGGGTAACTGGGGTCATCGCGGACGGGGCGTAGAAGACTGCGTACACTTGATTATACGGTTTATTGGAACGATTTATCTGGAGGGTAGCTTTGCTGTTTGCTGGGAGTGGTCGGTGCGGAGGCGTGGGTTTGCGGGTGGGTGGGGCTGTGTTGCTGACGGTCTTCTGGAGCGCGGCTGGAATACAGGCGCAGGGGCCGGGACCAGGCGCGGCGAAGTCGAAGAAGACGCAGGCACCGATGACCAAGGAGCAGGCGAAGGAGCTCTTCAAGTCTGTCGATGAGATTTTGAATTTTGTGAGTGATGACACCAAGCTGGCGATCGTGCATCCGGTGAAGCGCAGGTTGATCTCGCGGGACGAGGTGAACAAATACCTGGAGAAGAAGTTTGCCGAGGACGAAGGCGCGAAGCGGATGGAGCGCGCGGAGATTGTGCTGAAGAAGTTTGGGCTGCTGGACCGGGACTTTCATCTGCGGCCGTTCCTGGTAACGCTGCTGACGGAGCAGATTGCGGGCTTCTACGACAACAAGACGAAGACTGTGAACCTTCTGGATTGGATTCAGCCGGAGGAGCAGAAGCCGGTGCTGGCGCACGAACTGACGCACGCGCTGCAGGACCAGCGGATCGATCTTACGAAGTGGTCTGATATGAGCGTGCCGGGCATGGCGAAGAATGTTGCCGAGGACAATCAGCATCTGCAGACGGATGAAGGTGAGACGGCACGCAGTGCAGTGGCCGAAGGTCAGGCGATGGTGACGTTTATCGACTACACGCTGCGGCCTGCAGGGAAGACACTGGCGGATGCTCCGGAGCTGGCAGGACAGTTGAAGGATTCGGTCTCGGACACGAGTGGGTCGCCGGTGCTGGCGCGTGCTCCGCTGCTGCTGCAGCAGTCCTTGCTGTTTCCGTATAGCGAAGGGTTGAGTTTTGAGCAGCACTTGCTGGTAAAGGCTGGACGTGAGGTTGCGTTTGCAGGGGCGCTGATGAATCCTCCTTCGTCGAGCTTCGAGATTATGACTCCCGAGGCCTACCTGGCGCATACTCCAGTGCCGGTGCTGCGGTTGCCGGATATCCATCCGCTGCTGGATGCGGAGTACCTGCCGTATGACCTGGGCGTGATGGGTGAGCTGGATGTGCGAATTTTGACGGAGCTCTTTGGCGGACGCGAGACGGCTGAGGCGCTGGCTCCGGCGTGGAACGGCGGAGTCTACTTTGCGGCGCAGCGTAAGTCGGCAGTGACTGCGGCGCAGAAGGAAGCCACGGCTTCGATTGGGCTGCTGTATGAGTCGCGCTGGAGGAACCGGGATTCGGCTCGGACGTTTGTACGAGTGTACTCGGGGCAGCTGGGGCGGAAGTATCAGCACGTGACGCGGCGTAAGCAGGACGAGGCGGACGATACGGAGCAGGTGTACACGACCGAAGAGGGCGATGTGCTGATTTCGATGTCGGGCACCAGCGTGTTTGTGGGAGAGGGTTTTGCGCTTCCGCTGGCGCGGAAGATGCGAGACAGTATCGAGAGCGTGCAGTCTGACGGACCGTTGCGGGTGGCCGGGGTTAGTGGTGCGCCGCGACTGCCGGTGGGGCATGAGCTCTCGTTGGAGATGGTGCAGGGGCTGGGTGGGTTTGGATTGATGAAGGCCTCGATTCCGGCGGCGATATACTCAGTGGGGCGTTGATTTTTCTTACTATGACACGAAGGTTTTGAGAGGAGCTAGGTACTTGGCTAAGGCAGAGATTGGAATTATCGGAGGCAGCGGGTTGTACTCCATGCCCGGCTTGGAGAATGTTCGCGAAGAGCGCGTGAGTACACCGTTTGGTGAGCCTTCGGATGCGTTCATCCTGGGCGAGATTGAGGGACGCTCCGTTGCGTTTCTCGCACGGCATGGGCGTGGGCATAAGTTGCTTCCAAGTGAGTTGAACTTCCGGGCGAATATCTTTGCGATGAAGATGCTGGGTGTGGAGCGGATTCTTTCGGTATCGGCTGTCGGATCGCTGAAGGAAGAGCACAAGCCTACGGATTTCGTAATGCCGGACCAGTTTATCGATCGCACGTTTGCGCGGGTCGGGACGTTCTTCGGCGATGGCATTGTGGCGCATGTTGGCTTTGGCGACCCGGTGTGTGGGACGGTGCTGAAGACCTTTGCCGATGCGTGCGACGCTGCGGGCGTCGTAGGCAAACGGGGTGGGACGTATGTGTGCATGGAAGGGCCGCAGTTCTCGACGCGGGCGGAATCCAACCTGTACCGCAGCTGGGGTGCTGATGTGATTGGCATGACGAATCTGCAGGAGGCGAAGCTCGCTCGCGAGGCGGAGATCTGCTACGCCACCATGGCAATGGTGACGGACTACGATTGCTGGCGCGAAGGGCATGATGATGTGACCGTCGATCAAGTAGTCGCGGTGCTACATCAGAACGCGGAGAACGCCGCGAAGGTTGTGAAGGCTGCGATTACGGCAATGCCTGCGGAGCGGACCTGCGCCTGCGGCAGTGCGTTGAAGTACGCCGTGCTGACGGACCGCAAGGCGATTCCGGAAGCGGTGAAGGAACGGCTGGCGCTGCTGTTGGGTAAGTACCTCTAAATTTATTTTTTGCGATGGAGTTGTAGAAAGAGAGATGCGATGTCGATTCTGGTTGTAGGTTCTGTGGCGTTCGATAGCGTGGAGACGCCGCACGGTAAGGTGGACCACTGTCTTGGCGGTGCGGCGACGTACTTTGCGTTGGCTGCAAGCAACTTCACGCCGGTGCGGGTGATTGGTGTGGTGGGAGAGGACTTTACTCCGGAGAATGAGAAGGTGCTGACGGACCGTGGCGTCGATACGCTGGGGATTGAACACGCTCCGGGGCTGAGCTTCCATTGGACGGGCTCGTATGTGAAGAGCTTGAACGAGGCGCAGACGCTGGGGACGGACCTGAATGTGTTTGCCGCGTTTGAGCCGAAGATTCCTGCGGCGTATCAGGACAGCGAATATCTCTTTTTGGCGAACATCGATCCAGTGCTGCAGGCGCGGGTGCGCAGCGAGATGCCGGGCGTGAAGTTGGTGTGCGGCGACACGATGAACTACTGGATCGCTGACCACCGGGAGAACCTGCTAAAGGTGCTGCGCCAGCTGGATGTGTTGCTAATCAACGACGGTGAGGCGAAGATGCTCTCCGGCGAGACGAACCTGGTGCGTGCTGCGGCGAAGGTGATGGAGCTGGGACCGAAGATCCTGGTGGTGAAGCATGGGGAGTATGGCGCGACGGCATTCTTCTGTGACCGCTCATTCGTGGGCGCCTCGTCGGTGTCGTTGCCGTTTCGTGCTCCTGCGCTGCCATTGGCAGAGGTTGTCGATCCGACTGGTGCGGGCGACTCGTTTGCGGGTGGCTTCTATGGGTATCTGGCGTCGCAGCCGGAGCTTACGCCAGCAGTGTTTCGGTCGGCGATGTTCTATGGCGGTGTGATGGGTTCGTTTGCGGTGGAGAAGTTTGGCACGGAACGGTTGCAGACGGTGACCCGCGCGGAGATCGAAGCGCGGTTCCAGTTGTTTCGAGAGATATCGCACCTTGAGTAACCGTGGTCGCCGGTTGGGACGACCGGCGGGTCGTACAACGTTGGATCGAGCCCAGCCTGCGGGTGGAGCGGAAGAACTGCAGGATGGTCTGAGGCCTGCGAGCCGGGAAGATACCTTCCCGTTCGCATTGGCGTCAGTCGTAGTGAGCTTTGTAGCCTTCGTGGTTTGTTACACCAAAGGTTACTTATTGCTGTACGGCGATGCGGTGGCGCATATGGGGATTGCGCGTCGCATCTTCGACTCACGCAATCCTGGGCTGGCGCAGCTTGGCGGAGTGTGGCTTCCGTTGTCGCATGTGTTGATGCTGCCGTTTATCGGGAATATGGAGTGGTGGCAGAACGGGCTGGCCGGCGCGTGGCCTTCGCTGGGCTGCTACATCCTGAGCGTGATTGGAATGTATCGGCTGGCGCGACGGCTGATGAGCCCGCAGTGGGCGCTGGTCGCGACGATGTTTTACGGGCTGAATCCAAACCTGCTGTATCTGGCGACGACTGCCATGACCGAGCCTCTATTTCTGGCAGAGCTGATCTGGCTGACGCTGCTGACGATGGAATGCGTGGCTGCGGTGCGGACAGCGCGGGTGGGCCAGATTGCTGTGCGGCTGGTGATTCTGGGTGTGCTGATTGTTGCTGCGGTGTTTACGCGCTACGACGGCTGGATGGTTGGGGCCGCGGTGTGGTGTGTGCTGACCTGGGAGTTGGCGCAGAGGCGCGATGTCTGGCGTAGGGTGGCGAGTCCGTTTGTGGTGTTTACGTTACTGGCGGTTGCCGGGCCTTTGAGCTGGCTGGCCTACAACCAGCACTACATGCACGACGCGCTGGACTTTATGCGCGGGCCGTACTCAGCGGCAGCGATTGAGAAGAAGACGTCTCCGCCAGGATCGCGTCACTATCGCGGCTGGCATAATCCGGGTTGGGCGTTGCTGTTTTACACGCGCACGGCGCAGGTGGACGCAGCGTTTTGGGAGACCGGGTTTGCCGTGATGGCGGCTGCGGTAGCGGGGTTTGTGCTGGCGTGGAAGAGTGGACTGGCGCGGGTCTCGACGCTGCTGTGGGTGCCACTGCCGTTCTACGTGTACTCGATTGCATATGGCTCGGTGCCGATTTTTATTCCGCAACTGTGGCCGCACTCGTACTACAACGCGCGCTATGGGATGAGCTTGCTGCCGGCGTTGGTTGTGTTTGCGGTGTTGGCGCTACAGGGGCTGGAGCGGCGTTGGCAGACATCGCTGCCAGCCGGCGCGCGGCTGTTGCAGCCGGTAACGATTCTGCTGGTGGTGCTGAGCTCGATCGGGATGATGTACAAGATTCCGCTGGTTCTAAAAGAGGGGCAGGTAAATGCTGTGACCCGCGTGGCGTTCGAGAGCTCTATCGCGCGAGAGATTCGATCGTTCCCCGCAGGTGTGCCGATCCTGATGTATAACTCGGAGCATATTGGCGCGATCCAACGGGCAGGAATTCCTTTGCGGCAGACCTTGAACGAAGGGGACTACGATAGCTGGAAGGCTGCATTGGACGCTCCGGCAAGTAAAGCGGCTTATGTGATTGCCATTGCCGGAGACCCGGTGGCGCAGGCGGTTGCAGCGCACCCGGCGGGTCTAACGGAGCTGACGGTGTTGTGTACGACGGGACAGAAATGTGCCCGGATTTATAAGTCAGATTTGTACTCATTCTCGACCGCGCCTCGATAACAGGCGTCAGGAACTTTAGACAATGTACGTGCCAAGTTCGTTTCACTTTAGCCAGATCGACCAGGAGTTGCTTTCGACGGGCACAGCGACGCGGCTGCTCTCGGCTTGCCTGATGGGCGGACTGATCGGGCTGGAGAGGGAGTGGCGGCATAAGGCGTCCGGGCTGCGGACGAACATGCTGCTGTGTATGGGATGCGCTTTTTTCACATGGCTCTCGGCTGTTCTGGCCGGAGAGGGAAATCCTGACAAGGGTCGTGTGGCAGCGAATATCGTGCAGGGAATCGGGTTTCTTGGGGCTGGTCTAATTTTGCATACGCGCAGTCGAGTGCGCGGGTTGACCAGCGCTGCAACGGTTTTCGTGGTGGCTTCGATTGGGATGGCTTGCGGTGCAGGCCTTTATATCGAAGCTGGCCTGGCGACGGCGATCGTGCTGTTTGCGCTGCTGATTATCGGGGCGCTGGAATCGGCTACTGGATGGACTCGGTATCCGATGCTGTACGAGGTGCGTGGCGAAGATGAGCGTGCTATGTTTACCGCGATTTTAAGTGTGTTGGATGCTGCAGGTATCCGGCTGAATGTAATTGACCGCTCCACGATTGGTACGTTGTGCAGGGTGACCTTTGTGATTACGGCGAACCGCAGACGGCAGGCGCAATTGATTTCGGCATTGCGCGCAAGCATCCATACCGAGCAGGTTGTGGTGTATCGCGATATTGAAGAAGAGTAGAGGTACGAGTTGGCATGATTCCATTTGTAAAAGCGCATGCGTGCGGCAACGATTTTTTGATCATCGAGGAGACGTTGGCTGGGGCGCATCATGCGGAGTTGGCGCGGAAGTTGTGCTCCCGCAATACCAGCGTGGGTGCAGACGGGATTGAGTTTTTGGAGCGGCGTGCCAATGGCGAGTTCTTTCTGCGGTTGTTCAACGCGGACGGCAGTGAGGCGGAGCTCTCCGGCAATGGGACGCGTTGTGTTGCGGCGTGGCTGGCTAAGAATGAGGGCCTACAGGAGGTCGCTCTGGGAACGCACGGCGGTGTGAGGACGTGCCGGGTGGTGGAGGCTGCGGAGCCGAACTATCTGATTGAGAGCGCCATGGGGGTGCCGCGGGTAATGCCGCGAACAATCGTCGTGGATGGCGTGGGGAACGTCGCTGGAGCGATGGTGAACGTTGGAAACCCGCACTTTGTCATCCTGGTGGAGACGGAAGACTTCAGCGTGCAGGGGCTGACCTGGCAGGATTTGGGGGGACGCATCAGTACAAGTCCGCTGTTTCCGCATGGGACGAACGTGGAGTTTGTGCGGGTTCTGTCCGAGGGTGAGATCGCGTTCCGTATCTTTGAGCGTGGCTGCGGGCCAACGACCTCTTCAGGGACGGGGACGTGTGCGTCGTCTGCAGCAGCGATGGTGATGGCGGGGACAAAGCGTAGCCTTACAGCGTTTGCTGAGGGTGGGGCGCAGAAGGCGGTTTGGCTGGCGAATGATCAGGTTATGGAGCTGACCGGGCCGGCGGAGATTGTGTGCGTGGGCGAGGTGTTTGGGCTGTGAGGAGCGATCAGGTGGTGAAGCCTAGGGCCCTGCGCGCGGGGGCGCGGTTGGCGGTGCTGTCTCCGGCGAGTACGCCGGTGGGTGACAAGGTGCGGCTGGGGATGGCGAGGTTGGAGGCACTGGGGTATGTTCCGGTGCTGAGCCCCCATGCGCTTGAAAAGGGGCCGCTGTACTACGCAGGGACGTTAGAGGAGCGGTTGGCGGACCTCCATGCTGCGTTTGCTGATCCTACGATTGATGGAATTATCTGCACGCGGGGTGGATGGGGTTCGGCGGAGTTGCTGCCGTTTCTGGATGCGGATTTGATTCGGGCGAACCCGAAGGTGTTCGTCGGCTACAGCGATCACACTTCGCTGCATTGTTGGATGCAGAATGTAGCGAATCTGGTTACGTACTATGCGCCGATGGTAGCGGCGGATTTCGCGCGCGAGGATGGAGTGGATTTAGCAAGCTGGCAGAGCTGTCTGAGTAGAGCTTCCCAATGGGCGTTGGGAGCTGCGGACGGGCTAAGAGTGTTGAAGCCGGGAGTCGCTGAGGGTGTATTGCTGGGTGGATGTATCTCGATCCTCGCGCAGAGCCTGGGC
>JANYER010000332.1 GCA_025359825.1 Granulicella sp. | reverse complement strand
CTCTCCGAGATCAATGTGCGTTTCGGGACTGTGGTTGCCCAGATCGTGAAGGACTGCTCGGACTCCCTCGTGACCGATCCCGCCGGCAAGGCTCCGTGGCGAGAACGCAAGATTCGACACCTGCACCACCTCACCTACGAGCGCTATGAGCGGTCAGCCCTGGTCTCGAGTTGCGACAAGATCGCGAACCTGGGGGACATTGTGGAGGATCTCCGACGTGACGGGGAGGTCACCTTCGACCGGTTCAACGGCGGCCCCGTCGGCACCCGCGCGTACTACGACGCGATGTTCAGCATCTGCGGACCTTCAATTCCCTAACCCGCGCGACTTCTTTTCGCGCGCCTACTCGCAGAACTCGGGGTTCCGGAGCGAGTCGACCAATTTGCAGGCGACGCCGTCAGCCGTTTCGCGACCGCGACAGAACATCTGCGGGACCGGTAACGCTCATTGGCAGGGTGAATTCCCTAGTCGTGAGATAGGTCCGGCGCGCCTTTTGACGTTCGGCCTTGGATGCGCCTGAAGTCGGCAGTTCCGACGCGACTTGCTCGAACAGCTCCCTGGCCGATGGATCAAGTAAGTCGTTGCCAGTGATGACGAGGTAATTGCGTGGCGGACTCGCGCCCGATGCCAACTCGAAGCCGAGCGCTAGCAGTCGGCACTCGGCCCTGATCCTGTCCCAGACAACATTGGTAGCGGCCACCCGATCTCTGGTCGGGTCGAGGTCCTCGATATCCATGAGCAACAGTCGAATCCGTGCAGCCCGAACCAATGATGCGCTCCCATCCCGAGTGTGAGTCAGCAGTGGAGCCCAGTCGCGCAGCCCACCGGAGAGGCGCCGCAGACACTCGTTGACCACGTCCTCCGCAAGTCGACGCCACTCGTGGTCCCTAACTTTGTCCCCGGGCGGCGTCAAGGGACCGCTGTCCGGTGGGCTGCCCATCGTGGCCTGCTGGTCCCGCCACAACCGGACCCACCGCAAGGGTTTGCTGTCTGTGCGGTGGGCGGCGACCCCGGCATCTGCGAGCAATGCGGTCAAAGCGAAGTCGATGTCGGCCAACGCTTCCACGAGGCCACCCAACCCCGCTCCCGTCACCGAATCGTCGACCTCGAGTGCGAGATGCTCCCCACGCAGATCAATTGCAAGCCAGCCCGCGGCAAGCAGCAGTGCTGTGGTCAGCACACTGGTCAGGATGGAGTGATTCGCCCAAAATGTGTTGAGGTTCTCCGACGGCCAATCGCTCGCCGTCAACGCGACCAGTGGCGCCAAACTGGCCAACGCCAGTGCACCATTAGAACGCCGGCCTAGCCGATGCGTGGCGAGCGCTCGGACGATGACGCCCCCCAGGGTCGCCGCCACGGCCAGCGTCAACCACTCCCACACTAAACCCGGCATGGCGCACCCAACTGTGGCGACCTACACGAATCGACCTGCGAGTCCGAGAATGCCAGATCCACCCTACCCCGTTCACGCCGCCCGGCGTAAGCCACAGCACTCACCACCCTCCCGGCCCGAAGCGAATGTAGTGGCGCGGCAATGGCTTCTCGATCTGTAGTGAGACAAATTAACTTCGGCAAGCGCCCGTAACTACCCAGTACCGAATTGCGTAAACCGTGACCATCAACTGGCCAGAAGACAGTCGTTGTATCAGTGGGACAAGACGTGCAAGCTGCTCGTCGAGCTCTGGGCTACCGCGATGGTTTCTAGATGCTGGTGGACATCAACTGACGTGCAGGAAACGACGTACGTGCAGGTCAGCGCCCACGAGAGTCGTCGTATTCTCATCGGTGTCCACTTGTGTCCACGCAGGCGCCGTCCAGTATTCGTTGACCGACCCGTCAAAGGCGCGCCGGCTGCTTCGCCCACAACATTCCGTCGTTGCCGAACGATGCGACCCAGTCCGCGACCATCAGCGATGCGCCAGCGAAGGAGCGCGCCATGCCTACAGTTAAGTCTGCGGAATCCGCCGATAAGCCGCCGAGCCCGCAAGGATGCGGGGGAAGGGTCGATAGGGGACGTCATAGCGGCTGAACTATACCGCCGTCTATGGTGGTAGAAATCATAACACCATTACATAACAACAGCTTTTGCTATCTTCCTAGTTCTGAAATGGTGTCGGGACAGGACCTCGTGTTCCAGTATGGAGAAGAACGACTCCGCGGCCGAGTTGTCAAAACACGAAACAAATCTAACCGTCGACTGGGGAATCTTGACCTGAGCGCAGAGTTTTGTGAAGTCACCCGCGGTGTAGGTCGACCCGCGGTCGGAGTGGAACACCACTCCAGCGATGGCGTCCCGGCCACCGCGGACCGCGACTGCGACCTGGATCGCTGCGGCCGCTAACTCCGCATTGGGGTAGCGACGAGTTTCGAACCCTCAGCACACGTACGGCCACCACCGCATCACCACGTCCCGGGTGCCGCCAAAATGGGTCGCCACCTACTCCAACCACTACCGGCAGAGTGTGAGCAATCTTCAGCCATTCGCCCATGCCA
>JANYER010000324.1 GCA_025359825.1 Granulicella sp. | reverse complement strand
CACGCTTCGCCGACCTGCATCCTCCCCTCGGCAAGCGACAGGCAACCGTCGAGGCCCATCGCTGCCTCAACTGCTTCGACGCACCCTGCACCGCCGCCTGTCCGACGCACATTGACGTACCCGGCTTCATCAAGAAGATCGCCTCCGGCAACCTCCGCGGCTCGGCAACGCGCATCCTTGAAGCCAACGTACTCGCCGCCAGTTGCTCGCGTGTCTGTCCGGTGGAGGTCCTCTGCGAAGGCTCTTGCGTCATGCACGGCCGCGAAGAGAAGCCCATCGCCATCGGCCAGCTCCAGCGCTTCGCCATGGAAACCTTCTACGACGCGGGCGGCTCCATCCCTACTCGCAACGCACCCGACCGCCGCGAAACAATCGCCTGCATCGGAGCTGGCCCAGCCTCACTCGCCTGCGCCGCCGAGCTCCAGCTACAGGGGTTTCAGGTCACAGTCATCGACAAGCGACCCATGCCCGGCGGCCTCAATACCTACGGAGTAGCCGAGTACAAACTCCGCACCGCAGACAGCCTGCGAGAGATCGAGGTGATTCAGGCACTGGGCGTAGAGTTTCGAGTCGCAGAGATCGCCGACGAAGCTGCCATCGCAACGCTTGAGCAGGAGTTCGATCGCATCTTCCTCGGCGTTGGCCTCGGAGCGATGCATACGCTCGACCTGCCCGGCGGCGACAGCGCAAGCGTAGTAGACGCTCTGGAGTTCATCGCAGCCTACAAGCTCGGCAAGCCACTCACCAGCGCAAAGCGAGTCGTAGTCATCGGCGCCGGCAACACCGCCATCGACGCAGCCGTAGCCGCCAAGCGCCTCGGAGCGCACGCAGTAACCATCCTGTACCGTCGCGACGCAGCCAGCATCTCGGCCTTCGACTTCGAGTTCGAGCACGCCAAACAGGAAGGCGTCGAGTTCCTCTGGTGGACCCAGCCAGTAGCCGTAGAGACAGACGCAATCCGTTGCAATCGCACCAGACTGAGTGTAGCTAACACCCTCGTCTCCGCCGATGAAGAAACGTTCCTGGTAGAGTGCGACCTCATCATCCCAGCCATCGGCCAGTCTCCCCTGCTGGAGTTTCTAGCCAGGTTGCGCAACATCGACATTGAGCGCGGACGCGTGGTGATCGACCGGGCAACCGGCCAAACCTCCAACCCGAAGTACTACGCTGGAGGCGACTGCGTAAACGGTGGTCGCGAGGTCGTCGACGCAGTCGCAGACGGCAAGCGCGCCGCACTCGGGATGTCGAGCGGCCTAAATTCAGCAGTAGAAACGGCGGTGATCCATGGCTGATCTCAAGACAACATTCGCCGGCGGCATTAGGTGCCCCAACCCTTTTTGGCTCGCCAGCGCTCCACCCACCAACTGCGGCGAGCAGATCATGCGCGCCTTCGACGCCGGCTGGGGCGGAGCAGTCTGGAAGACTATCGGCGAGCCCATCACCAACGTCAGCTCGCGCTACTCCTCCGTCGACTGGGCAGGCCAGCGCATGATGGGCCTTAACAACATTGAGCTCATCAGCGACCGCCCCATCGAGGTGAACCTCCGCGAAATCACCGAGGTCAAGAAGCGCTATCCAGCACACGCTGTGATCGCATCCCTGATGGTCGAAACTAAACGCGAGGCATGGCACGACATCGTCCAGCGCTCCGAAGACGCCGGTGCCGACGGCCTCGAGCTGAACTTCGGCTGCCCCCACGGCATGAGCGAGCGCGGCATGGGCGCCGCCGTCGGCCAGGACCCTGTCTACGCCCAGATGATCACCGAATGGGTGAAAGAAAAAGCCCGCACACCCGTACTGGTAAAGCTCACCCCCAACATTACCGACATCCGTGTCGCCGCCCGAGCCGCCAAGCGCGCCGGTGCAGACGGCCTCAGTGCCATCAACACCATCAACTCCATCACCGGCATCGACCTCGACACCTTTGAACCCAGGCCGATGGTGGATGGCAAAAGCTCGCACGGCGGATACTGTGGCCCAGCCGTAAAGCCAATCGCGCTGAACATGATCCAACAAGTAATGGCCGATGATGCCTCGGTCCTGCCTATGAGCGGCATCGGCGGCATCAGCAACTGGCGCGATGCTGCGGAGTTCTTTCTGCTGGGCTGCGGCACCGTGCAGGTCTGCACCGCCGCCATGCACTACGGCTACCGCATCGTCGAAGACATGAAGGACGGTCTCTCCAACTGGATGGACGAGAAAGGGTTTGCGACCATCGACGATTTCCGCGGGTTGAGCCTGCCCAAGGTTACGGACTGGAAGCATCTCAACCTGAACTACAAGATCGTGGCACACATCAACGAGTCTCTTTGCATCGGCTGCGACCTCTGCCACATCGCCTGCTGGGACGGTGCGCACCAGTGCATCCATCTCGACCGAATAGACGGGGTACGCGACGGACACGTCGAAGTACACGACGCACCTTCCGTCTATGAGTCACGCAGCAGAAATGCAATCGTCGTCACTCCCATTCCGAAGCTGGATGGAGTCATCGCAACGGATGCATCGCTCCACGCCCCGCTGGCACGCATCCCCCGCGTGGATGAGACCGAGTGCGTCGGCTGCAATCTCTGCTCTCTGGTCTGCCCGGTAGAAGACTGCATCACCATGGAAGAGCGCCAGACCGGGCTCGCCCCGGAGACCTGGGATGAACGCGTCAAGGCCCGCACAGCGGCAGCCTGTGCCGTAGAGGAGACGATCTGATGGGAACCCTGATTGTTGGTGGCAAGGTAGTCTCGGCTGCGGAGAGTTCGATTGCCGATGTGTTGATCGAAGGCAGCACCATCGCCGCGGTAGGCAAGGGAATCGACCCCACCGGTCACACCGTAGTCGACGCAAAAGGCATGTTAATCCTGCCCGGTGGAATCGATGTCCATACGCATCTGGATATGCCATTCGGCGGTACCACCAGCGCCGACGACTATGAATGGGGCACCCGCGCAGCCGCCATCGGAGGAACCACCACGGTGATCGACTTCGCCCTGCAGACCATGGGCAAGCGCATGCAGGAGGCCTACGCAACCTGGCGGAAGAAGAGTGAGGGCAAAGCCTGTATCGACTATGCCCTGCACATGGCCGTCACCGATCTGGGTCCGGATGCAAGCTGGATCGACGATGTCGATGCCATGGTCGCGGAAGGAATAACCAGCTTCAAAATCTTCATGGCATACCCCGGCGTGTTGATGGTAGACGATGCCACCATCTTCGAGCTGATGCAACGCACTGCAAAGTTAGGCGCGCTGGTCTGCGTGCATGCGGAGAACGGCACAGTCATCGACGCGATTGTCCACCAGGCGCTGGCCGCAGGAAAGACCGGCCCGCTGTACCATGCGCTGACTCGTCCGACGACCGCCGAGGCTGAAGCAGTTCATCGCGTCG
>JANYER010000267.1 GCA_025359825.1 Granulicella sp. | reverse complement strand
TTCGCCCAACCCCAACCAAGCGACTCCTCGGTCTTCATCCCCGTCAGCGTCGTCCACTGCGGACTCGCCTCTAGGATCATTCCATCCGCATCCGCCGTCCAGGGAAACTGAGGACTCAATTCAACCGCGTTCCGGTGATGTTCTTCGCTCTCCTGCAGAGCGAGTGAAGCCGTCTCACGCTCGGTAATATCCAACAACGCTACCGAAAGCCCAACCACCTCACCCGCCTCATCCCGCGTAGGCTGGTACGACGTCGAACGCACCTGCGGCACCCCATTCACACTTGCGCGAAACTCCAGCCCCGAAAACTCCTCCCCCAGCAGAGCCCGTTTGATGTACGGCCCTAAAAAGACATAAAACTCCGGAATCATCTCCGCCACCGTCCGCCCCAGGTGCGCCACAATCGGCGAGTCGTTCATTTGCGCCAACCGCTTGTTCAAGCTCACATACCGCTCGTTCCGGTCAATAAAACACAACCCCACCGGAGCGCCATCATAGATTGCCTGCAACTGCGACAGCCGCTGGCTCGGCAGCGCATCCAGCGGAAAGGTCGTGTCCTCGGGGTTCGGTGGCTTTCCTGCCTCCCGCCGTATCGACTTCCGCTGCTCCTGCACAAATCGCTCCAGCCGAGCATCTGATACCGGACGCCCATACAGGTAACCCTGCCCCAGGTCGCAGCCCAGCCAGAACAGCATGTCCGCCTGCGCCTCGTCCTCCACGCCCTCGGCCACCGTCCTCAACCCCAGGCTCTGCCCCAATCCGATGATCGCGGCAACGATCTTCCGGCTCTCTCTGCGCGACAGCATCGTCTGCACAAAGCTACGGTCCACCTTGATCTCGTCGAACGGAAGCGCATGAAGGTGACGCAAACTCGAATACCCGGTCCCGAAGTCATCCAACGCCACCCGCACCCCCAGCGTCTTCAACTCCTCCGTAATCGTCCGTGCATGTTCAATATTGCCTACCAGCGCACTCTCGGTGATCTCCACCGTCAGCCGCTCCAGGGAGAACCCCGCCGCCTCCGCCGCCAGACTCACCTGCCCACGCAGCGTCCTGTCGCGAAGCTGGATCGCAGAAACATTAATCGACAACCGAAGATGCTCCGGCAACAGCCGCATCGCCTTGAACGCACGCAGCAGCACCTTCTCCATCAGATGCCCGATACACCCGGCATCCTCCGCCATTCGGATAAACTCATCTGGCGGCACCATGCCGCGCAGCGGGTGCTTCCACCGTGCCAATACCTCAAAGCCGATCAACTGACCTGTACGCAGCTCGATCAACGGCTGAAAGTAAGGGACAATCTCCCCACTCTCAATTCCACGTCGTAGATCGACCACATAATCCGGAATCATGATGGCTCATACTAACTCCCAAACCACCAAGTCCATACACTCGTTTTTCAAAATAATCGTTGAGCGGCAACACGCTATCGTTCATGCTGCCAGACTTACCTGTTCTTTCGAAGCCAAACACCGGTATTCTTCCCTTGAAACTTAACCTCAAATGAACTAACGTGACTCCGTCGCCAGCTTCACCTCTTCACCTCCATGAACCGAATTCAAACTCTCCCCGCCGCCTTCGCGCTCGCCGCAGCCGCTCTGCTAGCCACCAGCCCCTCGCCGCTTGCCGCCCAAACTATCGCCCAGCCAGCCAACCACACGTTCGCCATCGACCACGACCACTTCACCCTCGACGGCAAACCCTTCAAAGTTCTCTCCGGCGAACTCCATGACTCCCGCATCCCCCGCGAGTACTGGCACGCCCGCCTCAAAATGGCACGTGCCATGGGTCTCAACACCATCGCCACCTACGTCTTCTGGGACGTCCACGAGCCCGTCCCCGGCCAATACGATTTCACTGGCAACAACGACCTCGCCGCCTTCATCCGCGCCGCCCAGGAGGAAGGCCTCTACGTCATCCTCCGTTCCGGCCCCTACTCCTGCGCCGAGTGGGACTTCGGTGGCCTCCCCCCGTGGCTCGTCCGCAACCCCGCCGACGGCCTCAAGATCCGTTCCAACGACCCCGCCTTCATGCTCCCAGCCGAACGCTGGATCAAACGCCTCGCCCAGGAGACCACCCCACTCCAGCTGGGTCGTGGCGGCCCCATCCTCATGACGCAGATTGAGAATGAGTACGGCAACTTCTCCAACGATCACGCCTACATACAGCACCTCAAGGCCATCTACGAGGCCGCCGGCTTCAACCAGTCCCTGCTCTTCTCCGCTGATAACTGGCGCAACATCCCCGCCGGCTCCATCCCCGGCCTCTACGCCGCCACCAACTTCGGCATCGGCAACCATCAAGGCGGTATGGACGCCCTAGCCAAAGAGCGCCCCACCGCCCCGCTCTTCGTCTCCGAGTACTGGCCCGGCTGGTTCGATCACTGGGGCCACCCTCACGAGACTCGTCCCATCGCCCCCCAGCTCGAAGACATCGATTACATCGTCACTCGCGGCGCCGGAATCAACATCTATATGTTCCACGGCGGGACCAGCTTCGGCTTCATGGCCGGAGCCACCGGCGGAAAGGACTTCCTCCCCGACGTCACCAGCTACGACTACGACGCGCCCCTCGACGAGTCCGGTCGCACCACACCCAAGTTCCTCGCCTACCGCCAGCTCCTCGCCAAGTTCAGCCCCTGCGGCAACGAGTCCTGCCTCCCACCAATCCCCACCGTAGCCCCCTCTATAGCCGTTCCAGCCATCACCCTGACGGCTTCGGCTTCCCTCTTCGATAACCTCCCCACCGCCATCCCCAGCCAACTCCCAGCCAACATGGAGTCGTACGGACAGAACTTCGGCTACATCCTCTACCGCACCCAGCTCAAAGC